>CAYLVR010000088.1:0-12588 GCA_964387165.1 uncultured Chitinophagaceae bacterium
CCGGAATCTGAATCAGCATTAAGAGAAAGGATAACAGAGCTGGAAATATTAAGCAATTCGCGCAGCGAAGAAGTTCAACAACTAATTATAAAGGAGGAACAAAACATGCCAATTATTTACGACATCCGCAAGCTACGTGGATATAAAGAGGGCGTTTCGCAGGGAGTAGCTCAAGGTATATCTCAGGGAATATTCAAAGGCGAATCACGTGCTCTAACAACCATTGCCCGCAATATGATTAAAAAAGGCTTAGCTATTCAACTTATTCACGAAACTACCTCTTTACCAATTGCGGACCTGGAAAAACTGCAAAAAGAGATTGGCTGATAGCTATTCGTCGCATCTGGTTATAACCAATCATAATTCCAATTCAGCTATCCTTGCGTTTAATTTAGCAATATGCCTTCCCTGGTCGCTATTCATTTTTCCAGCGCAGCAATTGTCGTTTCATAAGAACTCACTGACTGGCAGATCTTTTCATCCAGTTCTTTTTGGAGAAATAATGTGAATATTTAGTCCAAAGGAAATCATATTGACTGTTCTTGCCGGAAATGACCAGCATAACCGGGAACTGATTATAAAAAGAATATTTATTAAATTGCAGAAATTACTGCCGGAATCTGAATCAGCATTAAGAGAAAGGATAACAGAGCTGGAAATATTAAGCAGTCTTCGCAGAGAATAACTTCAACAACTAATTATAAAGGAGGAACAAAACATGCCAATTATTTACAACATCCGCAAGCTGCGTGGATATATGCGTGGATATAAAGATGGCGTTTCGCATGGTGAAGCTCGAGCTTTATCAAATACAGCCAGGAATATGATAAAAGAAGGTTTGAGTATCCAGTTGATTCATAAGACTACTTCTTTGCCACTTAAAGAATTGAAAAAATTGCAAAAAGAGTTAGCATTAATAATTGTTGCATCTTGTTTTGGAAAAAGTTATTAAAGGCTCATTGGGTTAAGGATAATCCTGGAAATCATGGAACATTTGTGAAAGGATCAACAGTAACTATTGTCCGCAACGGAAATGCCGTATCTTGTTTAACTAATGAAACTCTTCTTAACACCCTTAGCATTCATTGTTTTATTAAATGTATCGGCACAGTCCCAAACCGATACTATTGAACGATTTTATGATATAAACAGAAATCAGGTAAAAAATATAAAAGATGCGGCGTTTTACAGCGTTTTTGTTTTAAAAGATTCACTGTGGTGCGAATCTGCTTACAACTGGCCAAGGCAGGATTTGCTCATGTATGGGTGTTACCACGATAGCCTCGGTAAAATTTCAACAGATACTTTTTATTATACTTATCCGCTTGGTGAAGTTAAGGCGAAGGGGAAATATATTAATGGTAAAAAAGAAGGAGCGTGGTTAAGTTATTATATGAATGGAATGATTAAAGACTCATGTAATTATTCCAACGATATTCCTGTTAATGTAAGTCTTTCATGGCATAATAATGGGTCGCTTTGCGATTCTGTAACCTGGAACGCAAATAATGGTGTGGCATTATCATGGAGCAATACCGGCAATTTTATTGCAACAGGTATTTATAATCTTCAACGTAAACAACATGGTGCCTGGAAATACTATTATTCAAGCGGAAAAGTCGCTTCTGCAGAATATTATGAATACGGTGAACTGCGAGGTATTCAGACTTTCGATGAACAGGGTAATTTAATCCCTAACCAGGGTGTGACAACTAAATTAGAAACGGAATCCACTTTTCCTGATGATAATAAGGGAGGCTGGAAAAGATATTTACAACGAAATCTTCATTATCCTAAAGAAGCTTTTAAAAAAGGAGTAAAGGGAATGGTGGTTATTGGATTTGAGGTAGATGCTCTCGGAAATGTTAAGAATGTTGAAGCGCTTGCCGGGCCCGAAATGTTAACAGGAGAAGCGATCAGGCTCGTTGTCCAGAGTGGCAAATGGTTACCTGCGAGATATCATAACGTGCCGGTGAGGTCTTATAAAAAGCAGCCAATTGTTTTTAGGTTAGGAAGGGGTGAGAAGGAAGGTGATTTTTCGGTGGAAAAATGGAAGGATGAGTAGATTTGGCCCTGCTATCAAGATAACTTATTATGAGTGCATAAATTAACACCCTTATTGATCATAGTTTAAAAATTTATTTAAGAATGAGTGTTATTTAAAGCAAAGCATCCCTGTTTTAACTTTAACGAAAAAAAACTACAGGAAAAATATCCTGACCTTTGATATTAATTTCTGTTATCCTGTAAACCGACTCCGTATTTTCTCAGGGAAGGGCAAAGGCCACATAACTGTCTCCCGAATTTGTTCCTAGTTTTCCACCTCCACAAGCTATAACGATATACTGTTTGCCATTTACAGCATAAACTGAAGGAGTGGCAAATCCTGCAGCAGGCAATAAGAATTCCCAAAGTAATTTTCCTGTTCTTTTATTAAATGCCCTTATCTTTTTGTCGGGAGTTGCTGCAATAAACAGTAGCCCTCCGGAAGTTGTCACTGGTCCTCCATAGTTCTCAGAGCCTGTATGGATTCCTCTGGCTTCAAAGTCGGGATGTTGGCCCAGGACAGATTTCCATATGAGTGCTCCGGTATTAAGATCAATTGCATTTAATGTACCCCACGGTGGCTTAACGGCAGGATAGCCTTCCTTAGTAAGAAACTTGTGGTATCCAGTGGTGGCATATGGTAAGCTATGGTACGAATTTTCTTTAGCTTTTGGAGCGATAAACGCCATTGATGCGCTGTCTTTAAGGCCCAATACAAACTGTGAAACTGCATTTTTTTCCCCTTCTTCTAAATTAGGAAAAGAAGGCATTCTTGAACGTCCCTGAGATAAGAGCTCTACCAGCGATTTTTTATCGTATTTTTTATATGCCTCTTCCAGAGAAGGGAAATTGTCTGATCCTTTTTTATCCGGACCATGGCATGCCACGCAGTTTTGTTTATATATTCTTTCTCCTGCCTGCATTATTGTTTCCGACTGAGGCTGTTCATGTTTTATTTCTACCATGCTCATTACCCAGGCCATTTCGTTGGCATTAACATATAAAATACCTGTTGATGGGTCGAATGACGGGCCTCCCCATTCAGCTCCACCATCATAGCCGGGAAAAATAACGGTTCCCTGTTTAGATGGCGGATTAAATATATTGCCTGTCTTATACGAAGCCAATCTTTTTTTGATATCCTGGTAAGAAGAATCAGGTATCATGTCGTTAAGATCATCCTCTGACAATGTTTGCCGTACAAAAGGAAGTGGCAGTGTGGGAAAAGGTTGTGTGGGATGCACTTTTTCTTTTTCAAGTTCTGTTTGAGTTGGCACCGGTCGTTCTTCTATCGGGTAAATAGGTTTACCAGTTTCTCTTTCGAACAGAAAGAGCATTCCTGTTTTTGTTGGCTGTGCTACTGCATCTATTTTTTCCCCGTTTTTAGTGATAGTAACCAGTGCAGGAGGGGTTGGCAGATCCCTGTCCCATAAATCGTGGTGTACTGTTTGAAAATGCCAGATGCGTTTGCCTGTATTAGCGTCCAACGCCAGCAGGCTATTGGCGAATAAATTTTCGCCAATGCGTTTACCGCCGTAAAAGTCGTATGATGCCGATCCGGTTGGAACAAATACAATACCTCTTTTTTCATCCAGGCTCATTCCACTCCAGTTGTTTGCGCCCCCAATATGCTGATAGGCTTTGGGATCATCCCAGGTTTCAAAACCATGTTCACCCGGGTGAGGGATAGTATGAAATATCCACTTTAACTTGCCTGTGCGTACATCGTAAGCTCTGATATGTCCTGGCCCTGCATCAGTACCTTCTGAAACTATTGATCCGATAATAATGATATCCTTATATATGACACCGGGGGTATTTAATGTTATAGGAAAATTTTTGTCTTTCCAGCCGAGATCATCATGCAGGTCTATTCTGCTATTATTCCCGAAGCTATTTACAGGCTGGCCGGTATTTGCGTCAATACAGATTAACTCCCACCCGGAAGCATAAAAAATTCTTTTATCGGATTTTCCATCGGTCCAGTAGGATACTCCTCGATTGGTATTGGGAACATTGATCATTTTGGCTTGTTCAATTCCTGAGACCAGCGGATTGTATATCCACTTTTCTTTTCCCGTGGCAGCATCAAGAGCAAACAATTTTAATTTCGGGGAAGTGCCATATAATATCCCATCTATTATGATCGGATTGCATTGTATTTGCGTTCCTGGCATTGAGGTGTCGGTATCAGCGGTTCGGAAGGTCCATGCTACCTGTAGTTGTTGTACATTAGAAGTATCTATTTCTGACAGGGTAGAGTACCTGATGGTTTCTTTTGTGCCTCCGTAGGTGGTCCAGTTTTTATATTTTTCGTTTGTGTCGGTGCCACAGGAGATGATCAGGAATATGCATAAGGCAGGAATATATTTATTCATAATTAGCAATAGTTGTCCCAAAATTACTTGGATAAGTATATTCAAGGATATATAAAAATTATCCTTTCCTTTATTAATCTGATCAATTTTGGACTAATGTACCTTACAATGAATTTATAATAGGAGGGATGATTAAAATATTAGGCCGGAAGATATCACCGGTTTTTGGGTAAGGAAATATTTCTCCGAAAAGAAGTTCTATGCTGTGAAGGGCTCCGGCCAAATTCATCTTTGAAAACCTGGCAGAAACGGGAAGAGGAATTGTATCCGCACAAAAGTGCAATTTCAGATACGAATTTATCTGTTTCAATCAATAGTTTAGATGCATGTATCATTCTCTGGCTGAGCAGGTATTCAGAAAAAGATTTCTTAGTTCTGTTTTTAAAAAGCCTGCAAAAAGATTGTTCTGTCATACAGACGATCTTTGCCATTTGTTTTAGAGTAATTGAATTGGCAAAATTTGCTTTAATGTATTTGATTACTTCAATCAGTCTGTCATCGGATTGTGAGAATTCATTAAGTGCTGCTTCCTCGTCAATTATATAACTGGTGTCTTTCGAAGTAGAAATGAGATGCATGATCTGAAGCAATTCCTCAAATTTTCCATAACCTTCTTTTTGTACACAGGATTTTAGTTTTTTAGCGATTTTATCCCTGGTGGGTCCTGTAATTATGATGCCCCTGGAAGCTTTATTGATCATCTCTTTTATGGACCCAAGTTCTTTTACATTATTTAGTGCTTCATTGAACGTTTTTGGATTTACGTAGGTAACTATCGACTTGGAATGGAGAACCGAATTTTCTTTATAGAATGTCTGATCGCTTAGCCAGATATGCGGTACATTAGAGCCGATAAATACCATGTCCCCGGAAGTAAACGATTCAATTTTATTGCCTATTACCCGCTTTCCATAGCCTTCTATTATGTATACCAATTCCAATTCGGGATGAGCGTGAAAAGAAGGTTGGATGTGGAATGGAGAAGAGAAAAAATCCCGCTCCCGTAATTCTATTGAAAAAAAAGAATTAATGAAGGGCGTTATTTCAGTGGCAATTAGTTTCATAAAAAGTGTCAATTTCTGAATGCATTCAAATAAAAACACAAAGACCGTAACGGTCTCTTTTTATAATAAATATAGCATAATTTTTAACAACAAAACACAGCATTTAATTGCGTTCAGGCAATGCCAGACGGATCAGGAAAAGTGGCTCTAAATCCGTCTATATGTTCCCGTAACACATATATTTCGTTTCGGTGTATTCTTCTATTCCGTATTTAGATCCTTCTCTTCCTAATCCGGACTGCTTTACTCCACCGAAAGGAGCTACCTCAGTTGAAATTACTCCTTCATTTATTCCTACCATTCCATATTCCAATGCCTCGGCTACCCGCCAGCAACGACTAATATCCTTACTGTAAAAATAAGCTGCCAATCCATACTCTGAACTGTTCGCTATTGTTAATGCCTCATCTTCTGTTTTAAATTTTAGTACAGGGGCAACGGGTCCGAAAATTTCTTCTGTAACGATTCTCATTCCTGGTTTAATATCTTTCAGGATAGTGGGTTCAAAAAACAAATCGTGCGAAGATTTTCCACCTGTTATACATTTAGCTCCTTTTTCAAGGGCGTCTTCAACAAGCTGCTTTACTTTGATTAAGCCACTTTCATTAATTAGCGGGCCAATGGTAACCCCATTTTCTAAACCATTTCCCATTTTCAGTTTTTCTACTGCGGATTTTAGTTTAATTATAAAATCATCGTATAGCTTTTCCTGAACAAGAATCAAATTGGCACAAACGCATGTTTGTCCGGCGTTTCGATATTTCGAGGCGATAACTCCTTTTACTGCTGCATCTATATCAGCATCTTCGAAAATAATAAACGGAGAAGTGCCACCTAATTCCAGAGATACCTTTTTAATAGTTCCGGCACATTGTTCAAGTAAAATTCTACCTACTCTGGTAGATCCGGTAAACGAAACTTTCCTCACTTTCAGATTTTCTGAAAATTCTTTTCCTGCCATGCTGCTATTGTTTGTGGTAACAACATTCAACACCCCCGGGGGAATGCCTGCCTCATGAGCAAGTTGTGCGAGCGCCAGGGCAGTTAATGGGGTAGCTTCTGCAGGTTTTACGATTATAGCACAGCCTGCCGCCATAGCAGGAGCTGCTTTTCTTGTTATCATTGCGAGGGGGAAATTCCATGGTGTGATGGCGGCGGCTACGCCGATAGCCTGTTTAATGGTCATTAAACGTTTTCCTGCCATATGACCAGGTATTACATCTCCATAAATGCGTTTTGCTTCTTCAGCGAACCATTCAATAAAGGATGCACCATAGGCTACTTCACCCAGACTTTCAGTTAAGGGTTTTCCACATTCCATAGTCATAATCCTGGCAAGTATTTCACGATGTTGAAGTACCAGTTGAAACCATTTATGCAATACTGAAGCGCGTTCTTTTCCAGTAATACCTGCCCAGCCCGGCATAGCTTTATGAGCAAGATCAATCGTTTCCCTGATTTCATCCCTTGAAAGATCAGTAACAGCTGCAATTACCTCTCCTGTTGCCGGATTTAATACATTGAATTTTTTTTTCGATACGGTGTCATACCAGTTTCCATTGATGAATGAACTGGTTTTTATTAATGTTTGTATGTCATGCATTATGCTGATGTTATTTTTTTGTGATCACAGAATAATTACCTGCCTGATGGCTTCCCCGTTGGCAAGTCTTTCAAATCCTTCGTTCACCTGTTCAAGGGAAAGTTTATGTGTGAGCAGTTTGTTGATGGGAAGTCTTCCTGACTGATAGAGTTCAATGTAAGCCGGAATGTCGCGGGATGGCACACTGCTTCCCAGGTATGATCCCAACAGAGAGCGTTCTTCTCCTACAAGTCTGGTAGGGGATATTTCCATTTTTTTTGAAGGGTGCGGAAGCGCTGCTGTAACAGTTTTGCCTCCTCTTTTTGTGCATTCATAAGCAAATTCTAAAGCAGGGATAACGCCTGCAAATTCTGCAGATACTTCCACACCTCCATTAGTTAAATCCTTTAATTTTTCAATGGCGTGGCTTTCAGATGGATCAATAACTTCGTGAGCCCCAAAACTCAGGGCCATTACTCTTTTCTCAGGGTTGGTATCGGCGGCAATTACCTTTCCAGCACCACAAGCTAATGCGCCTAAAAGTGCTGCAAACCCTACACCTCCTAATCCTGTAATTAAAACACTTTGTCCGGTTTTAAGTTGTGCAGTATTCACAATGGCACCTACTCCGGTAATTACTGCGCATCCAAAAAGAGCAGAAATTTCAAAAGGGATGTTGCTGGTAATTTTTACAACAGATTTTTCGGAAATGATGGCATATTCTGCGAAGGCAGATATACCCATATGATGATGTACTTCTGCATTTTTATTATCCACTAATCGTATGTCCCCATTAAGCAAAACCCCTTTTGCATTTGTTGCGGCTCCTGGTTCACAAAGCGCTGGCCGGCCTGTTATGCAGGGCAAACAATATCCACATGAGGGTAAAAAATAAAATACTACATGGTCGCCTTTTTTAATATTATGTACATCCTGTCCACATTCCACTACCTCTCCTGAACCTTCGTGCCCAAGCACCATTGGCATTGGTCTTGGGCGGTTCCCATCGATTACAGAAAGGTCGGAGTGGCAAAGTCCTGCAGCTCGTATTTTAATTAATAATTCTCCTTTTTGAGGAGGCCGTAAATGCATTTCTTCAATGTGCAATGGTTTACTTTTGGTATATGGGCGTGGCAATCCCATTTCCTTCAATACGGCAGCTCTGAATTTCATATTCAATATGTTTCTTTATACAAAAGTATTCAGGTAGATCAACGAAAAAGGTAAATGGATTAACCGATCGTATAACGTTTTAATCATTTGCAAATGATTTCTGTAATTGAAGTTATTTACGTTTATAATTTTATACGAATGGTTAAATGTATTATATGAATTGCTGCTGACCTGCTTTACCTTCATTCTTCCAACTTCTGTTTTCTGCAATGCACATTCAAATTTCAACACGCCCACACTTGTTGGTAAAGCTTCAATTAAGATGAAATCGAAACTTGTAAAACTCAATAAGGAACTCGAAGGAGAACTTTATTATGATCAGACCATGCGTGTTTTGTATGCTACTGACGCTTCTTCTTACAGAGAGATTCCTTTGGCCGTAGCTATGCCTGCTTCGGTTGGAGACATTAAAAAGTTAATTAATTTTTCAAGATTAAATAAAACCTCGTTAATCCCCCGGGCTGCTGGTACATCACTTGCGGGACAGGTGGTGGGAAGCGGAATTGTGGTGGATATATCCAGATATTTTAACAGCATACTAGCGATAAATCAGGATGAGAAATGGGTGATTGTTCAGCCGGGAGTCGTTCGAGATGAATTGAATATGTTCCTGAAGCCTTTTGGTTTATTTTTTGCACCCGAAACATCTTCCTCTAACCGTGCTATGATTGGTGGAATGATAGGCAATAATGCCTGTGGATCTAATTCAGTAGCTTATGGTAGCACAAGGGATCATCTGCTGGCAGTAAAAGCAGTACTCAGTGACGGGTCTGAAGTGGAATTCAATGAACTGGGAATTGAAGACTTTCATAATAAATGCGAAGGGCATACGCTTGAATCTACTATTTATAGAACAACAAGGAATATTTTAAGCAATTCTGTTTATCAAGAAGAAATTCGGAAAGAATTTCCAAAAAGAAGTATAGAAAGAAGAAATACAGGCTATGCTTTGGATATCTTGCTTGAATCAGCACCATTCACTGTTGGTGGGGTGGATTTTAATTATTGTAATCTCATAGCCGGATCTGAAGGAACATTGGCGTTTATTACAGAGGCAAAGTTAAATCTGATTTCCCTTCCTCCCAGGGAAACCGGGTTGCTTTGTATTCATTTCAATTCAATTGACCAGGCATTACGTGCTAACCTGATAGCATTACAATATAATCCATATGCGAGCGAATTGATAGATCATCATATACTAGAGAGAACAAAGGATAATATCGAGCAGAATAAAAACAGATTTTTTGTTCTGGGCGACCCTGCAGCTATTCTTGTTATTGAATTCAAGAAAGAAAATCGTGTTGAAATAGAAGATGTTGCTAATAAGGTTGAATCAGAACTGAGAAGCGAAGGATTGGGATATCATTTCCCTTTGCTTTTTGGAGAGGACACAAAAAAAATATGGATGTTACGTAAAGCAGGACTTGGTCTTCTGAGTAATCTTCCAGGCGATGAAAAGGCTGTATCTGTTGTAGAAGATACGGCAGTTGATGTTAAAGATCTTCCAGGATATATTAGTGAGTTTAATACTGTGCTTGCAAAATATGGTCTGAATGCTGTTCATTATGCACATGCGGGTTCAGGCGAACTTCATTTACGTCCAATCATAAATCTGAAAACAAAAAAGGGGCAGGAATTGTTTGCTCAGATAGCTTCGGAAATAGCGACACTTGTCAAAAAATATAATGGCTCTCTTAGCGGTGAACATGGTGATGGTCGGTTGCGCAGCGCATTTATCCCCCAGATGGTGGGAGAAAAGAACTACAAATTGCTTCAGGAGATTAAATACACATGGGATCCGGATAACATTTTCAATCCAAATAAGATCGTAGATGCTGTTAAGATGACACAGATGCTAAGGTATAGGGCTGAGGTATCTTATCCGGAATTCAAAACAGTTTTCCGTTTTCAGAACCAAAATATATTACAACACGCGGAGCAATGCAATGGATCGGGAGATTGCCGTAAGGGTCACCTGATGGGTGGTGTAATGTGTCCATCATATATGGCTACCAGGAATGAAAAAGATACGACAAGAGCAAGGGCCAATATCCTGAGAGAATTTTTAACGAATTCTAAAAAGATATCCCGCTTTGATCATGAAGAGATTATGGATGTGATGGATTATTGCCTCAGTTGTAAAGGATGTAAATCGGAATGCCCTTCTAATGTGGATGTCGCAAAATTAAAAGCTGAGTTCCTTCAGCAGTATTATGATGTGAATGGTGTTCCTTTCAGATCAATGCTTATTGCTAATTTCTCTTTCTTCTCCGGTCTGGGATCTTTTTTTCCGTCTATATATAATTACATAATGACAGGACGAGGCATTAGTAGTATGGTGAAAAGGATTTCTGGATTTTCAACAAAACGCTCAATGCCGAAACTGTACAAGACAACTCTCAGAGATTGGAGCAGAAAACATTTTAAGAACCGGATAACGCAAGCAAAAAGAAGAGTGTATTTATTTTGTGACGAGTTTACAAATTTCAATGATACAGTTGTTGGGATAAAAACGATTCTGCTGCTGGAGGCACTAGGTTATGAAGTTATCATTCCCTCTCATATTGAAAGTGGAAGAACCTGGCTTTCTAAAGGACTGGTAAGAAAAGCCAAACAGATTGTTAACCGTAATATTGAGCTGCTTACACCATTGATAACTTCGAACACTCCATTAATCGGAATTGAGCCTTCAGCTATCCTTACTTTCAGAGATGAATACCTGGATCTTGCAGACGAAATACATGTTCCATTTGCCAGGTCATTGGCTTCGCATACTTTTCTTATTGATGAATTTATTGCCGCTGAATTTGAAAAGGGAAATATCAGTAAAGACAAATTTACTGCTGATAGGAAAGAGATCATATTGCATGGTCACTGCTATCAAAAATCATTGTCGGCAATAAGCTATACTGTTAAAATGTTGTCGATTCCTGAAAATTATACTGTTCAAACCATTCAGTCTGGTTGTTGTGGTATGGCGGGATCGTTTGGGTATGAGCGAGAGCACTATGACCTTTCTCAACGTATAGGTGAACTTGTATTATTTCCCGCAATCCGCAAACAGCCTGAAGAGATGATGGTTGCGATGCCCGGAACCAGTTGCAGACACCATATTAAAGATGCAACAGGCAGAATAGCGCTGCATCCATCAGAAATATTATTTGACGCGCTTTTAAAATAGCAAAACTAAACGATCGGATAATTCTAATACATTTTGATCAACCCCTGCAATGTAATTTTAACTTATCGTCATTGAATGAATAGTAGTAGCCGATCGGGCGAATCAATTCAAATTATTATTGTATTAAACGGATAACGGTTGTATGTCAAAAAAACTTCGTAGCAGACAATGGTTCGGAAGAGAAGGTAAAGATGGATTTATTTACCGCGCCTGGATGAAGAATCAGGGAATACCTCATTATGAATTTAATAAACCTATTATTGGTATCTGCAATACCTGGAGTGAATTAACTCCATGTAATGCACATTTTCGTGAACTGGCAGATTCTGTCAAAAGAGGTATTCTTGAAGCAGGAGGTTTTCCTGTAGAGTTTCCTGTAATGTCTTTAGGTGAACCTCTAATGAAACCGACAACCATGTTGTTTAGGAATCTTGCCAGTATGGATGTAGAAGAGTCGATAAGAGCAAACCCTCTTGATGGGGTTGTATTGCTTTGTGGTTGCGACAAAACCACTCCTTCGTTGGTAATGGGCGCATGCAGTGTCAATATACCTACTATTGTGGTTTCCGGTGGAACGATGTTAACCGGACGTCATAAAGGAAATGCTATTGGTACCAGCGATCTTTGGCGCTATAATGACGATATAAGGGATGGGAAAATAACTATGGACGAATTTCTTACTATTGAAGCAAGTATGTGTCGAAGCAGGGGGCATTGTGCTGTTATGGGTACGGCTTCATCGATGGCTTGTATGGTAGAGGCACTTGGCCTTTCGCTACCTGCAAATGCGGCTATTCCTGCGGCAGATTCAAGGCGTAAGGTATTGGCTCAACTTTCGGGTAGCCGTATTGTGGAGATGGTTAAAGAGGATCTAAAACCTTCGGACATATTAACACGCAATGCTTTTGAAAATGCAATTATAACCAATACTGCTATTGGTGGGTCTACCAACTTTGTAATTCATCTGTTGGCTATTGCCGGTAGAATAGGTGTTCCGTTGGAACTTGCTGACTTTAATCGTATAGCATCGAATATTCCACTGATTGCTAACCTGCAGCCCTCCGGCAAGTATTTTATGGAAGATTTTTATTATGCCGGCGGACTTCCATCTGTATTAAAGGAGTTGGATTCTTTTCTACATCGGGACTGTATAACTGCCAATGG
>CAYLVR010000088.1:12598-13459 GCA_964387165.1 uncultured Chitinophagaceae bacterium
CATGAAGAATGTTACAACCGGGAGGTGATTGCCCCCGTTACTGCTCCATTTAATTCAACAACTGCATTCGCAGTCCTGAATGGAAATATCTGTGAGAATGGATCAGTAATAAAACCATCAGCGGCAAGTCTGCATCTTATGAAGCATTCTGGTAAGGCATTGGTTTTTGAAGACATAGAAGACTACAAATCAAGGATAGATGATCCTGAACTTGATGTAGATGAAAGTATGATATTAGTGCTCAAAAATGTCGGGTTGAAAGGATATCCCGGAATGCCTGAAGTAGGTAATATGGCACTGCCCAAAAAAATACTTGCAAAGGGAATAAAGGATATGGTACGAATCTCTGATGGAAGAATGAGTGGAACGGGTTTCGGAACAGTAGTCTTACACGTTTCGCCTGAAGCTGCACTTGGTGGTAACTTCAGTGTAATAAGAACGGGTGATATAATTGAACTTGACGTACCTGCCCGAAGTTTAAATATTAAATTAAGTGAAGAGGAATTGGAACAGCGGAAAAGATCATGGAAGCCCGTTCATTCTAAAGTAAACAGGGGGTATGTTAGTCTTTTTGTCAACCATATTGAACAACCCCATCTTGGTGCGGATCTTGATTTTTTAAAAGGTTCTTCAGGCTGCGAGGTACTCAGAGATTCTCACTAACAAAATAAGAAGGCAAATGGAAGTTAATTATTTATTGAAGAAGGTGGCAATAGTAACGGGTGCCGGGCAGGGTATTGGATTTGAAATATGCAGACAATTAGCGCAGAATGGAATTGTTGTAATACTGAACGATATTGATGACACGCTCTCAGGGGCTGCTGCAGAGAGGATAAGAAATGAAGGCGGTGATTGTTTTGA
>CAYLVR010000089.1:0-13410 GCA_964387165.1 uncultured Chitinophagaceae bacterium
CCTTTGAAAAAGGGGGGCTTCGGGATTTCGCATACAGAGAAATTGCAGGGGGATTTCTTGCAATAAATTTCCTTTCTTTGCAACACGAAAATTTCAAGAATGTTAAAAGATATTGTTCCAACAGGTCAGAAAGATACAAGAAGCGGTTTCGGTGATGGTATTGTTGAAGCTGCAAGAAAAAACTCTAATATAGTTGCACTTACTGCCGACCTGGCCGGCTCATTAAAACTGAACCAGTTCATAAAAGAATTTCCTGAGCGTTTTGTACAGGTAGGTATAGCAGAGGCAAACATGATCGGCATCGCTGCAGGTTTGACCATCGGGGGAAAGATCCCTTTTACTACTACTTTCGCAAATTTCTCTACCGGTCGCGTTTACGACCAGATTCGCCAATCCGTTGCCTACTCAGGCAAAAATGTAAAGATCTGCGCCTCACACGCCGGACTTACACTAGGAGAAGACGGAGCCACGCATCAGATACTGGAAGATATAGGAATGATGAAAATGCTTCCAGGCATGACTGTTATCGTTCCATGCGATTATAATCAAACCAAACTAGCAACAATGGCCGTTGCTGAATACGAAGGACCGGTTTATTTACGGTTCGGGCGCCCGGTATGGCCAATATTTACTTCTGATACCGAGAAATTCGTTATCGGCAAAGCACAGCAATTTTCTGAAGGAAAAGATGTTTCGATTTTTGCATGCGGTCATATGGTTTGGAAAGCTATCGAAGCAGGACGTGCATTAGCGGAAAAAGGAATTGAAGCTGAAATAATTAATATCCATACGATCAAACCATTCGATACAGAAGCTGTTCTTAAATCTATCCGCAAAACCAAATGCGCTGTTACTGTTGAGGAACATAATATTATCGGAGGATTGGGAGATTCAGTAGCCCAGGCTGCCGCAAAAGCATTCCCTATTCCGATTGAATATGTTGGCACTAACGATACTTTCGGTGAAAGCGGAACGCCAACACAACTGCTGGTAAAATACGGATTAGACACTCCGAATATTATCGAAGCTGCTGAAAAAGTTATTGCAAGAAAAAACGGTTAAATATTTCGCGCCTTACGCTGATGCTGGAGCATAGGTGCACGACAATTTAATTGACTTAATTTATTACTAACACGTCGCGCCTATGGCGCGATTTGTTTATATACAGGCGTTTTGATATCGTGATAGAAAAGAAATGTCCAGTGTTCTTCGTTTCCTTTCTTCCACCATTCCTGTCTTAATTCCATACATTTCTTCCCGTTATAATCATATTTCGCAACATATTTATTGCGCATTTGTCCGTATTGTGGTGCATCATCACCCCCAAAGAAAATGATTTCATTATTTTCTTCCATCCAGAATACCTGGTGAAATTTACTATGTGCAGAAGTTAATTCATATTTAATATAATTATCGATGGTACCATTGCCGTCAATTAAAATAATATTAGCAGCATCTTTCAAACATTGCAGATCTTCTTTTACATACGATGCAGTGGTATCATTTAATGCAAATGCAAGTTCCTGTCTTTGTATATAATATTTAGCTGAGGGGAAACTCAATTTATCAGAGACGCCCGTACCATTATCAATACCCACTCCACCCGAATGATCCTTGTGTAAGTGACTCATTAATACTTTTGTAATTTCGGAAGGATTAATTCCATTATCCATCATTAACTGGTGAATTTGTAACCGACCATCAGGATTAGAAAATCCCAGGCCCGCATCCAGCAATAAAACATCGTTATCAGTGATTACTACGAATGGCTGCACTTCTACCAGCAAACTTCCAACAGATCTGTCTTTCAACACATCTTTCTCAGTATCAAATGGTACAAATATTTTCGTCTTATCAATTGTAAATGACCCTTCGCTAAGCGGAATAATCTTCATGAAACGAAGGTACAACCTTAACGCAATACCATTTGTCTGTCAGCATCCAGTCGAATCAAAATGGCAAGCATAATAGAAAAAGTAAGTAACGATGTACCCCCATAACTGATAAATGGCAAAGGGATACCAATTACAGGTGCAAGACCGATGGTCATACAAATATTAATAGCAATATGAAAAAAGAAGACCGAAGCAACGCCGTATGCATAGCACCGGCTGAAAACACTTCGTTGTCGCTCAGCAATATGTACGATTCTTAATAATAAAAATAAATAAAGACCCAAAAAAACAACACTGCCCAAAAACCCAAAGCCCTCACCTATTGTACAGAATATAAAATCCGTTCGTTGTTCAGGCACAAAATCGAAACGTGTTTGTGTTCCTTTTAAAAATCCTCGTCCTGCAAAACCTCCTGAACCAATGGCAATTTTACTTTGACGAACATTATAATCTGTGTCCTTTGGTTTTACAGGTACTGCGGGCTCTTCCTCTACACTATTTATTGCTGCATAAGGATTTTCGGTACCAATTAATGAGAATATTCTTTCTACCTGGTGCTTTTGTAATACATGTGTAAATAAAAACGGTACAGCAAAACGCTGTATGCCCACGCAAACCAGCCATAATAATCCTACGCCTATTAATAATTGTTTATTGCGTTTTACCTGTCTGCGCAGCAAATACACTGCGCCAGCTGCAATTACAGTTAATGCAATGGCCAATGTGTTTTTTTCCACTAACAATGTTGCCACCACAAGCACCGCAAACAAAAAACCTACGATAAGATATATTGCAGGCAGCCCTTCACGAAACATCACCAGGAAAAATGCAAAGAACACCAATGCCAAACCAGTTTCTTTTTGTGCAATAGTAATTAATGCAGGTACCAGTACAATTGCCGCAGCGATCAATTGCGATCTTGTTTTTGTGAAATCGGTTTCTACCCTGGATAAATATTTTGCAAGTGCCAGGTTCACGAATATTTTACAGATATCTGCCGGCTGAATGTTAAAACTGCCAAATTTAATAATGGATTCTGTTCCTTTTACTTCAGTATGAAAAGGAAACACCAGCAATAACATAAATATGCCTACCGCGTACCATATATTGGCTGTGGCGGTAAAGAATTTACTATCTGTTAATAATATTCCCAATCCAACAATCAGCGAGATAATAAAAAAGAAAGATTGTTTTCCGTAGTCGCTTTTTAATTTCAGGAAACCATCAATTACATTTTCCCCTTCGCGGTAGGTTACAGAAAATATACTTATAATGCCAATGGCTACCAGTAATATGTATAACCAGATCATCAGCCAGTCAATACCTTTTGATATAGAAGGATTTTTCTGACTCATGCTTTATAGCGATTTTTATCAGCAAATAAAAGAATGGCGATTCTCCTTTCAGGAGGAGGCGCAGGGGCACGTTTTTTGGGTTTATCTACATGGGGAACAATTGAAGGAGATGGCCCCCTTTGTAAGAATCTTTTAATAAGGGTGCTGTCTTTATACCTATCGTACCACTTATATGCTCTCGTTGAATCCTCTATAAATTGTAACCTGCCCAAATACGAAGGCATCAGGTTAGCCGATGCTATTCTTTCTACTTCTTTTAATCTTTCAGTACGAATAGTATCATTCAGATATTTCTCCATTAATAATGAAGCGATCGGTGCCGCCCATGTTGCACCATATCCTGAGTTCTCTACCACTACTGCAATTGCGATTGTAGGATTTTCACGTGGGGCAAAACAAACGAACATCGAATTGTCTTTCAGTTTAATTCTTTTTTTATCGATGATCCTGTATTTTTCTGCCGTACCGGTTTTTGCACAGATATTAATTCCGGGAATTTGAGCGGTGCGTACACGTTCTACCACATCCTGCATCCCACTCATTACATCTTCATAAGCCGCGTTGGGAATTTTAGTAAGCACCTCGTGTTTTTCACGAAATTTTCTTAATAATGTATCCCTCTCACTTTCCTTATCAATATTTTTTACAAAATGCGGTAAATAATAATATCCTTTATTTGCTATGATACACATTGCATTGGCAAGCTGAATAGGTGTTGCCTGCATCATATCCTGACCAATACCCAGGGTTAAATTCGTACATGAGTTCCATGAACCGCGATAAACCCTGTTATATACGCTGGTATCAGGAACATTCCCGGCAGCCTCACCCGGAATATCAATACCTATTCTCTTTCCTAATCCAAACGCATTTAAATATTCTCTCCAATGTGTGTACCCTCTTTTTACATTATGGTCCTTTGGATTATCTACCATCATCCTGTACAACTGGGTATAATATGAGTTACATGAATTCGCAATCGACAATCTTAAATTTGCCGCATGTCCCGGGTTACTATGTGTGCAGGCCGGTTTACCACTTCCACAACCATAATATCTTCCCGAGCATGGATAGCCAAAATCGCGGGTAATTAATCCCTGGTCGAGGGCTACAAGGGCGCCCAATGGTTTAAATGTTGAGCCCGGTTCATAATTTCCCTGCACCGCCCTGTTCAATAAAGGACCGGCCACATCAAGAACCAGTCTTCCATAGTTCTTTTGCTTATTGGGACCAGTAAGATCATTCGGATTATAATTCGGCCCCGAGGCCATCGCTATTATTCCACCAGTTTTTGGATCAATTGCTACGGCCGCACCCACTTTTCCGGCCAGTAACTTTTCGGCCAGCTGTTGCACTTCAATATCTATATATGTCTCCAGGCTCCTTCCGGGTATTGCAGCGGTATCGAATTTTCCATTCTCATAACTTCCCACCAGCCGGTTCTTATTATCTTTTATCAGGTTTTTTACACCTCTTTGTCCCATCAGCACACTTTCATAATACGATTCCAGCCCGCTTCTGCCCACGTAATCACCCATCAGATAAAACCCTTTTGAGCGCCTGATGATTCCTGAATCGGCCTCACCCACATAACCCATAATATGTGCAGCGGCATTAAAAGGATAAACGCGCACCGGTCTTTCCACCAGGGCAAATCCTGGAAATTTCCAGATGTTTTCGTCCAGGCGTGCGTATATATCAGGAGGAAGCAAATCATCATAAATAGAAGGCCTGTATTTTCCATTCTTAATTCTCGCGTCGTTCATTCGTCGCACAAACTCTGTGGAGTCGATCTCTAATAATGTACAAAGACTGGCGGTATCAATATTCTTTACCTCCACAGGGGTAACCACCAGGTCGTACATGATAGTATTATTAAGAATAGCCCTGCCTTTACGGTCGTAAATAATCCCCCGGTTAGGATAAACCACTTTTTTGAACACAGCGTTGTTCATGGCCTGCTGTCGGTAATTATCAGAAAGCACCTGGAGGTTAAACAACTGGATGATAATAATGAGAAATATCCCAAAAAATATCAGGCGGATAATATTGCTTCTCGACTGGTTAAAAACGGACATTGAGCCTTAAGGTATTAAGCGGTGTTGGTGCGGAACTTTTCTTTTCTGAAAAACAGTAGTTCTGTTACAAATATAAGAAGCATACTGACTCCTGTGCTTGCAAGAACTTTTCCCAGGAAATATCCAAAAGATCCGAATTCGATCCATTCTAAAAATACAAGATATCCGTTATGCATCAATGTTAAAATAAAAACATATGTGGTATAAGGCGCCAGCCCCATGCTGGTGATGCCCGGAGATGAATAGTTTTTATCGGCACCCTCCTGCTCAATAAGGATATTTACCAGAAAGGGTCTTAAATAAGCGATAAGTGCACATGGCGCAGCATGTAGCCCGGGTGTTTTCGTAAAATAATCCAGGCTTAACCCAAATATAAACCCGATAAATGTGAGTGATATTCTTGGTGTATTAAACGGCAGCCACAAAATATACAGGAAATATAAATAGGGTACAATGAACTGGTGTAATGGTTTTACCTGGAAGAGGAAAAACACCTGCACCAGTATAAATAATATGAATCGGATTATATTTTTCAGCAGACTACTCATTGATTTTTCCTTACGGCCTCCTCCAGTTTTTTCTGTTCATCGCGCTGAAGATTTTCTACCACGTTCACATATTCAACATTAAAAAAATTGGTAGAGGGTTTTATCATCAGCGTATAAAAATTACTTGTTTCATCGTCGATTACTTCAACAATGGTTCCTATCAGAATGTTCGGGGGAAACGAAAGTGAATAACCGCTGGTAATTACGGAATCGCCTTTTACTACTTTAGCGCTTTTAGGAATATTAACCAGTGTAACTCTTTCCGGTGTTTCCCCATCCCATTGCACTTTACCTATTTCGCCTGATTTTAATAATTTGGCACTTACATTACTTTGACGGCTCAGCATCGTCATCACCACTGCAAAATTACCACTGGTATTTACCACTACCCCCACAATCCCGTCGGCGCTTACCACACCCATATCTTTTTTTACGCCCTGGTTATCGCCGCGGTGAATAGTAATATAATTATTCTGAAGGCTCACAGAATTATTAACCACTCTGGCACTCCTGTAAAGATATCTCCTTACCGAAGCAATAGAATCTGTTTTAAGAGTATCAATGATTACCTGTTTAGATGAATCCGGAGATTGATAATTTGATTTAAGCGAATTAAGCAGTCTTTCATTTTCTGTAGCCAGCGATTCATTTGTTATTTTCAGATGAAAATAATATTCAATGTTGCTGTATTTTGAATTTATACGACCAGTCAACTCATTGGCAACGCCCATGAATGCCGCTTCATGAAATTTATTGTATCTGAATAAAAAGGAAAGGGCGATGATCTGCAACACCAGGAAGAAAAGAAAATTAAAGTACCTTCTGATGAAGAGAAATATATTGCGCACAGATTTCTGGTTTTTATTTTGTCAGCGGGGTCGCTTCGCATACCCCTCTGAAGCATCTAGCGACTACCATCGCGGGGCATGCGAAGCGACCCCGCTGAGTTGGTACTATCTCATTACAAAAGGATACCTGTCGTAATGTTTCAGAGCCAGGCCGGTACCGCGAACAACACTTTTCAGTGGATCATCGGCAACATGCACCGGTAATTTAATTTTCTGGCTCAATCTTTTATCAAGGCCGCGCAATAAAGCTCCACCACCTGTTAAATATAAACCGCGTCGATAAATATCACCGGCCAATTCAGGAGGAGTCATTTCAAGCGCTTTTAATATTGCCTCTTCTATTTTGAAAATACTTTTATCAAGTGCCTCAGCCACTTCCTGGTAACTTACCATAATCTGTTTAGGAATACCTGTTACCAGGTCACGACCATTAACAGGCATATCTTCAGGAGCACTTTCCAGGTCCTTCATTGCTGCACCAATATTTATTTTGATCTGTTCGGCTGTTCTTTCACCTATTAATAAACTGTGATAACGTCTTAATGCTTCCATGATGTCGGCAGTGAACTCGTCACCGGCGATCCTTATAGACTGATCACAGACGATACCTGCAAGCGCAATTACTGTAATACCAGTTGTACCACCACCTATGTCGATGATCATATTACCAACGGGTTCTTCCACATCGATGCCGATACCCAGCGCTGCAGCCATTGGTTCATGAAGGAGGTAAACTTCTTTGGCGCCTGCCTGCTCCGCGCTGTCGCGAACGGCACGTTTTTCTACTTCCGTAATACTGCTTGGGATACAGATCATCATTCTCCAGCTTGGCGGGAATAATGGTTTTTTAGGATAGATCATTTTGATCATCTCCCTGATCATAAGTTCTGCCGCATTGAAATCGGCGATCACCCCATCTTTAAGCGGTCGTACGGTGCGGATGCTTTCATGGGTTTTTTCGTGCATCATCAGGGCTCTTTTTCCCACTGCCAGTACGTTCTTGGGATTGTTCCTGTCTAAAGCTACTATACTCGGCTCGTTTACTACGATTTCATCATTATGAATGATCAGGGTATTTGCAGTACCGAGGTCCATTGCTATCTCCTGCGTTAGAAAATTGAATAATCCCATTTTATCAAGGTCAGATTTTAAAATAAATTCTTAATGCCAGCAAAATTGACGGAAATAATCCGAATAAACAAAGTAATAGACTGACAAGCAATAATAACTGAAAACTATGTTGTTTATTATTATTTTGGCAAGTTCTTTTTTAGCCCGCCCCGGCGTTCCCGCACTACCTCTCCCATGAAGGGAATCTGGTAGTCTCGCAGCGATAAATATCAATCATTAAACTATCCCGGAAACACTTGTTCCCTCCAGCGCCTACGCTGAAGCTTCGGCACAAAAGAAGAGGTGGATGTGCCTGGTAGGATAAACGGACAATTTGAGCCTAATGCATAAACCCCAGTTTCCTCTCCATTTCATTACTCAGCTTCGGTAACTTTCTTCTCTCTATTAAAAAGCTGGTCAGCCGGGTTATTTCATTGAAAATATAATGTTTGTCTGCTGCACCTTTCAGGTAATCCTTCCCGGAGCTTCCGCCTGTTCCTATTCTTGTGCCTATCATTCGGTGCACCATATTCATGTGCCTGTGCCGCCAGGCGCTCAGCTGCTCATCTATTTCCAATAAATTATTTAATAGCTGGAACGGCAACTGTAAAATAGGATAGCCACGGTACAACATAATAAACAAGGCTGCCCGGCATGCTCTGGGAGATAAAGAACGTGTTGAATCCTCTTCATTTACCTGCTCACCAAACACATCTTCAAAATAGTGTGCATTGTTTTTTTCCGCTTCCAACAAGCTTTTAAGGTACACATCCCTATATGCTGCCCAATTTCTGTCTTCATCAGTAAAAGGCATCCTTTCGAGCCAGTTGTTGACAAGTGTCAGCAATGATTTCCCGGCTTCCGCATTCCTGATCAATTCTACTTGCGCAGGGCGCAGCTGCGACAAGTAATATTCCTGTCCGTGCCTGTTAGCATATTTTAAACCGAGATAAGCTTCAAGGATCTTGAATTGCCAGCTCTGGAAACCGGATGCCGGACGAAGCATATCGCGAAAATCAAGGAAATCCATAGGTGTCATAGTCTCCATTATATCCACCTGGTGCACCAAAACCTTTAATATGGTTACCGATCTTGATAGCCGGTGCACAACGGTTTGGAGCTCCGGAGAGTTATCATTCAATTCGGGTTTCTGCATTATTTCCCGTACAGAATTCACTTCATGCAAAATCTGTTTAAACCATAATTCATACGCCTGGTGAATAATAATGAACAGTGTTTCATCATGTGCGGGCGCGTTCAGCTTTACGCTTTCAGGATGCTGGGCATCGAGGATCTTTTCAAGTTCGAGGTAATCACTATAATGTACCATCAGAGGTATTTTTATCTGAATTCGTATCCTATATCGTCGCGGTAAAACATGCCATCAAACTGCACAATTCCCAGCATCTCAATTGAAGTGCTTACGGATTCTTCAATATTTTCTCCATAAGATGTTACACAAAGCACCCTGCCTCCATTAGTTACCACTTTTCCTTCTATCTCAGTAGTGCCTGCGTGAAACACCATTACATCCGGCACTTTAATGTCGAGCCCCTTGATCACAATGCCTTTTTCATAATTACCAGGATACCCTTCGCTTACTGCCATCACTGTACAGGCCACACGTTTATCTTCTTCTATTTTAATTTTATCGAGGGTTCCATTTCCAACAGCAGCGAATAATTCTACCAAATCATTTTTCAGCCGGGGGATAATAACTTCTGTTTCAGGGTCTCCAAACCTGCAATTGTACTCAATTACAAGTGGTTCATCCTGCACCTTAATGATTCCAATAAATATTACTCCCTTATATTCTATTTTATCTTTTTTCAATCCTTCGACCGTAGGAACGATAACCCTGTCGTTTACTTTTTTCATGAACACCTCATCAGCAAATGGTACAGGGCTCACAGCCCCCATCCCACCTGTATTTGGCCCCTTATCACCTACATTGATTCTTTTATAATCCTTTGCCACTGGAAGCACAACATGATTTTTCCCATCACAAAGCACAAAAACACTCATTTCGATGCCGTCAAGAAAATCTTCTACCACCACTTTTTTACTTGCAGCGCCAAACTTATGCTGGTGTATCATCAGTTCATATTCACTCACTGCTTCAATATGTGACTGGCATATAATCACTCCTTTACCGGCGGCAAGACCATCGGCCTTTAATACAATTGGCAGCGTATGTTGCTGCAGGTAAGGAATTCCTTCTGCATAATTATCTACATTAAACTCGCGATAGCCTGCGGTAGGAATATTATGCCGAACCATAAACTGTTTGGCAAATGATTTACTGCCTTCCAGTTGTGCCGCTTCGCGGGAGGGGCCAATAACAGGAATATGTTTTACAGATTCATCGCTGCTGAAGCTATCTGAAATACCATTCACCAGGGGTTCTTCAGGTCCAACGATCACCATGTCTATTTTTTCTTCAAGACAAAATGTTTTTATGGCCTCAAAATCGGCAATATCGAGCTGTACATTCGTGCCGGCCAGCTTTGTGCCTGCATTACCAGGGGCAATGAACAGCCTATTACATAGTTTACTTTTAGCACATTTCCATGCAATCGCGTGTTCCCTGCCGCCGCTACCTATTAATAACAAATTCATTGTGTTCCGGGGATTTTTTTTCGTGGGCAAATTTATCACTATTTTACGCCATTAAAATTTTTTTAAAACCTCTGCTTACAGCTAACCTAACAACATGAACCAACCAATTCCACAAAAAGGCCACCCTAGAGGGCTTTACGTACTATTCGCCACTGAAATGTGGGAGCGCTTCAACTACTATGGCATGCGAGCCATACTCGTATTGTTTATGACAAAAGCGCTGCTTTTTTCTGATGCTTTTGCTTCTAACCTATATGGAAGTTATACCGGACTTGTTTATCTCACTCCTTTAATTGGAGGATACATCGCAGACAGATATTGGGGAAATAAAAGATCCATTGTTGTTGGCGGGTTAATTATGGCCATCGGTGAATTCCTGCTTTTCTTTTGCGGGTCATTATATGAGAGCTCTCCTTCGGTATCCACGTTTCTTTTCTTTTCAGGGTTGGGATTTATGATTGCTGGTAATGGATTCTTCAAACCTAATATATCATCACTTGTAGGTCAGCTTTATCCCAAAAACGATCGACGCATTGATGCTGCTTACACTATTTTTTACATGGGTATAAATGTGGGTGGCGCATTAGGTCCGTTTTTATGTGGAATCGTGGGAGATACCGGTAACCCTGCTGATTTCAAATGGGCATTTCTTGTGGCAGGAATAGGTATGCTGATCAGCGTGCTCGTTCAGAAATTATACCAGGATAAATATATTCGCTCTCCTGATGGGAAGCCGTTAGGCGATCCGGCCCCCGATGCACCTAAAAAATGGTCCAATCCAATACTGGTGATACTCGGACTTCTTGTTTTTTCCGGTGTGGCCATTGGAGTGTTATATGTTGATGCAAATATTTTTAGCTTTCTTTCGTATTTGCTCATCGCTTCCTTTTTATTTATTGTCTTTGTTTTATTTTCAGATAAATCATTGTCGGGAATCGAGAAGCAAAGAATTTCTGTAATTATTATTACTGCTTTTTTTGTAATATTTTTCTGGTCGGCTTTTGAACAGGCCGGCGCATCTCTTACTTTTTTTGCCGACAGGCAAACGCAACGTGATCTTGGCATATTTACAGTTCCCGCAAGTTTTTTCCAATCACTTAATTCCATATTCGTAATAATATTTGCTCCCTTATTTGCATGGTTATGGTTGAAGATGGGTAAAAGAGAGCCTTCGGCACCTACCAAGATGGCCATTGGTTTATTTTTATTAAGCGTAGGTTATCTGTGGATAGCCACCGGAGTAAAAGATGTGGCTCCGGAAGCGAAAGTGAGTATGATATGGCTGATAGGCATGTATGCTCTTCACACATGGGGTGAATTATGTTTATCACCTATCGGGCTTTCTCTTGTTAATAAACTGGCGCCGTTAAAATTCGGTTCATTATTAATGGCAGTATGGTTCCTCGCAAATGCTGCAGCAAATAAATTAGCCGGTGTATTAAGCGCATTGTACCCAGACGGTAAAACAACTGTGTTCTTTGGCTACCAAATGAATTCTTTGTACGAGTTCTTTATGTTGTTTGTAGGCATGGCTGGTGTGGCATCTCTTATATTATTTTTCTTAACCAGGAAGCTTCAAACAATGATGCACCAGGAAATTAAATAATTCTATGGCCGATAAAAAATTCCAGCCCTATATCAGTCCCGAACAAAACGTAAAAGAATTAACGGTTAAATCCGTTTTACTCGGTGCTTTGTTCGGTGTCATATTTGGCGCTGCTACAGTTTATCTGGCCCTTAAAGCAGGATTAACTGTCAGCGCATCAATACCCATTGCGGTAATTGCCATTACATTGGGCAGAAAATTTTTTAAAACTACCATTTTAGAAAATAATATCATTCAAACCACTGGCAGCGCAGGCGAAAGCATCGCTGCCGGTGTTGCTTTCACTTTACCGGGATTTTTATTTTTATCCTCCCCCGACAGTGCATCTTATTTTAATTATTTAACGATATTAATATTATCTATCGTTGGAGGATTACTGGGTACATTATTAATGATTCCCTTGCGGCGGTCATTGATTGTAAATGAACATGATAATTTACCTTACCCCGAAGGCACTGCCTGTGGTGATGTATTAAAAGCCGGAGAAAAAGGCGGCGACTTTGCCCGCACAGCTTTCTGGGGATTAGGCGTAGCATTTTTATATGCCATCCTGCAAAAGGTTTTGCACTTTATTGCCGAGGCTCCTTATTACGTTACACAGCAAACCAATAAATTTTTCCCTTCGGCAAGAGTAAGTGGAGAAATTACTCCTGAATATTTAGGCGTCGGGTATATTATTGGTCCGCGTATAGCCGGAGTACTGGTAGCAGGAGGAGTGTTAAGCTGGCTGGTATTTATTCCTTTATTAGCCACATTAATTCCACCAGATACTATTGCGCTACAACTGGTTAAACTGGGGTATTTAGCAGATATTACCAAGCCGGGTGGACAGGGAACATGGGACCCTGTTACCCATACTTTTACTAATTATTCTTCGGCCATTTATTATGCATTTATCCGCCAGGTAGGCGCGGGTGCCGTTGCAGCAGGCGGAATAATTACATTAATTAAAACAATTCCAACAATAATCAAATCGATTCGTGGCAGTATTGCATCACTTAAAGAAGGAGGCGCAGAAGGCGCTTCAACATTAAGAACAGAAAAAGATTTAAGTATTAAAGTAGTGGCATTCGGAAGTATCGCGTTGGTGGCTCTGATAACTATTTTACCGCAGGTGCCGGGCGATTCCATCCTGCAAAAATTACTGATTGGAATATTGGTCGTTCTATTCGGTGCATTATTTGTCACTGTTTCTTCGAGAATAGTAGGACTCATCGGCTCTTCCAATAATCCTATTTCGGGGATGACTATTGCTACGGTAATGGGAACAAGCCTGATATTTTTAAGTGTGGGCTGGACAGGAAAATCGTACGAACCATTGCGACTTGGTGTGGGTGGAATCATCTGTATT
>CAYLVR010000090.1:0-8241 GCA_964387165.1 uncultured Chitinophagaceae bacterium
CTTGTGGTAGGACTGGTGGTCGACCAGATGAGGTGGGACTTTCTATATCGTTATTACGACAGGTACAAAGACAATGGAGGTTTTAAACGGCTAATTGATAAAGGATTTAGCTGTGAGAATACTTATATCAATTACATCCCCACATATACTGCCTGTGGACACACCTGCTTATATACAGGTTCTGTTCCTGCTATTCATGGTATTACTGGTAATGACTGGTATGATACTGTCCTGGATAAATATATGTATTGCACTGAAGACAGATCGGTAACCGGGGTCGGCAATAATAATGATGCAGGACAAATGAGCCCGCGCAATATGCTCGTCACCAGTATTTGTGATGAATTACGTATTGCTACTAATTTCAGAAGTAAGGTAATTGGGATATCAATTAAAGACAGGGGTGCAATATTACCTGCTGGTCATTCTGCAAATGCAGCTTACTGGTATGATGGAGGATCGGGAAAATTTATTTCTTCTACTTATTATATGAAGGAATTTCCTAAGTGGGTAAATGATTTTAATAACAGGAAATTGCCTGACACCTATTTTAAATTGGGATGGAATACTTTATATCCTATTGATACTTATTCGCAGAGTATGACATTGGAAGATTATAATGAAGGAGTACCCGAAGATAAAATAAGAACGTTTCCTTATAAATATGATAACAGCAATGGTAAAATTTACGGTTCTCTTCCGGGCACCCCTTATGGGAATACTATCATAAAAGAAATGGCGATGGCTGCAGTGAATAATGAGGAGCTTGGAAAAGATAATATTACCGATTTTCTTGCAGTAAGTTTTTCAACACCTGACTATGTTGGACATGGATATGGTCCGAACTCAATTGAGGTAGAAGATATTTATTTAAGACTTGATACAGAATTAGGAGAATTATTCGATTTTCTTGATAAAAAAGTAGGGAAGGATCAATATCTCGTATTTATTTCTGCGGATCACGGCGCTGCACACAGCATTCATTTTAATACCTTAAATAAATTACCCGGCCGACCGATAGGAATGAATTTTGCAGAATCAACTGATGCTATGCTGAAAGCCAAATTTGGTGACCACAAATTTGTTAAGTTATGGGGGAATGGACAGATTTTTTTAAATCATAATTTAATTGATTCAGTGAAAGCTGATAAAAAAGTTATTACAAAAACAATTATTGATTTCTTATCTGCGCAAACTGCTGTTCACAGGGTTTTTGAATACAACGAATTAATGAATACCCCTATCCAGCAAACAATTCGTGAAAGAGCAATTAATGGATATTATCCATCACATACAGGTGATATACAAATGATATTAAAACCGGGATATACGGGTATGAGTGGAAATGGAACAACCCATGGCTCATGGAATCCTTATGATGCACATATTCCTTTAGTATGGTATGGATGGAAAATTAAACCAGGAAAAACTAACCGGGAAACATACATGACGGATGTAGCGCCCACACTGGCTGCGCTGCTTAAAATACAAATGCCGAACGGATGCGTTGGTACTGTAATAGAAGAAGTCACTAAATGATTGCCGGTAAAATTCACGAAATACCAAATTGATATAAAACATGACTGCCAATCAATTTCCTGAATAGGGATGATTGGCAGTTATATTTTATCCTAAACCCGGACCTGTTAAATTACCTCTGTCGAGGTCTTCTTTTCCAGGTAATTGTTCTGTATCAGGTGTTGTTTCTTCGTCGGGATTACTTGTGGATTTGGTTTCAGATGATGAATCCTCACCTTTTCTATCCCAATCCTCATTTGTTTCCTGACCTCTTGATGGTTTATAATCAGGGTCCGTACCCTTTTTCTTGTCGTTTGGCATGATCGTCAATTTTTAGAATTAATGAATATTACATTTCTCCCGGGTCAGGTTCACCTGTTGGACCTGTTTCCTGGTCCTTCCGGGTAGATCCTGTTGTTCTTACAGGATTATGGGGTTGATCTTCTTCAAAACCTCTATTCTGCTGATTAGGCTGGCTTTCCACTTCCTCTTTTGCCGAAGAGCTTGCCTGGGCAGGAGTAGTGTTTTTTCGAATATCTTCCTTTTCTATCTCCTGGTTCCGGATATGTTTGTTATGCATTCTATCCTCACCACTCGGAGATTTGGATGATTTGTTTGTCATATCATTTAATCCTTAAAAAACAATGCCACACCTACGCTAAAGCTGAGGTGTGCGAGGCGCAAGAAGCACAAAAAGGCCCCGAGGGGCCTGAGGTTATATTTCGTTCTGCAGGAGAGAATGTTATGCTATGCTAATATCCTTATCCAGGTAAACATCCTGTGTAGCGTGTAACAGAGCCACCCCTTCCTTAAAGGGGCGCTGGAAGGCTTTACGGCCGAGGATCAATCCCATTCCGCCAGCTCTTTTGTTGATCACTGCGGTATAAACAGAATCCTGCAAATCGCTGGCGCCTTTACTTTCTCCGCCACTATTGATCAATCCGACCCTTCCGCTGTAGCAGTTGAGCACCTGGTAACGACAAAGATCAATCGGATGTTCAGATGTTAATTTATCATATACAAGAGGAGAAGTTTTTCCATGCTTTGTAGCAAGGTAGCCGCCATTGTTGGTAGGCAATTTCTGTTTGATGATATCGGCCTGGAGGGTAACGCCCAGGTGGTTGGCCTGGCCGGTTAAATCGGCTGATGTATGGTAATCTATACCATCAACCTTAAACCCATTGTTCCTGGTATAGCACCATAAAATGGTGGCCATACCCAGTTCATGCGCTATTTCAAAGGCTTCAGCAACTTCTTTTAGCTGCCTCGCACTTTCTGCTGAGCCCCAGTAAATGGTTGCGCCTACGGCAACGGCACCCATATTCCATGCACTTTTAATTGTACCGAACATGGTTTGATCGAATTTATTAGGAAGACTCAGGAATTCATTATGATTTATCTTAACAACAAATGGAATGCGGTGTGCATATTTACGACTCATTAATCCTAAAACACCGTAGGTGGAGGCCACTGCGTTACAACCACCCTCAATAGCAAGCCTCACTATATTTTCAGGATCAAAATAAATTGGATTGGGGGCGAAAGCTGAACCGCCACTGTGTTCAATTCCCTGATCGACTGGGAAGATGCTGCAATAGCCGGTGTCAGCGAGGCGTCCATGGCTTAATAATGCCTGTATGCTTCTCAGCACCTGGTTATTACGGTTGCTGTTGATCCAGCTTTTTTCTACATGGTCGGGAGAGGGAAGAGAAATTGTTGATTTGTCAATTGTTTTACACTGGTGGTCGAGGAGGTACCCTGCTTTATCACCCAGCAGTTCTGTGATTTTTTTTGATGGCATAGCACAAATAATTTGCACAAATATATGCTGACAAAAATAAATTCCCCTGCAGCCAGATGTTAAGTGGAGGTCCCTTACGCGTTACGATTAATACAATTCAAATCTTCGTAGGCTACTTCAAGGCGTTTGATAAATGTTTCCTGGGCCTTACGTAGCCACACACGGGGGTCGTAATATTTTTTGTTGGGTTTGTTTTCTCCTTCAGGATTACCCAGTTGTCCCTGTAAAAACCCTTCATTCTTTTTATAATAACCCAGAACTCCTTCCCAAAACGCCCACTGCAGATCTGTATCGATATTCATTTTAATTGCTCCATAACCTATCGCTTCACGAATCTGGTTCTGAGGAGATCCGCTTCCACCATGAAAAACAAAGAAAACAGGCTTAGGGCCGGTTTTAAATTCTTTCTCAATGTGTATCTGCGAATTATTTAAAATATCAGGACGCAACTGCACATTGCCCGGACTGTATACGCCATGAACGTTTCCGAATGCAGCAGCCACTGTAAATCTTGGCCCAACCTTACTTAGTTCCCTGTAAGCATAAGCAACATCTTCGGGTTGTGTATATAATTTAGAATTTTCTACATCACTATTATCAACACCATCTTCTTCACCACCTGTAACACCTAATTCAATTTCAATACTCATTCCCAATGGGTGCATTCTTTTATAATACTCCACTGAGGTACTAATATTTTCTTCAATAGGCTCTTCTGATAAATCGAGCATATGCGAACTGAACAAAGGCTGTTTCTTCTCTTTAAAATATTGTTCTCCTGCATCAATTAATCCGCTTATCCATGGGAGCCATTTTTTTGCCGCATGGTCGGTATGTAAAACCACGGGTACACCGTAATATTTTGCTACGTTATGTATATGTAATGCCCCCGAAATAGCACCGGATATATTTGCCTGGAGGTTATCATTTGGCATTCCCTTACCGGCGATAAACTGGGCACCGCCATTGGAAAACTGGATAATTACCGGGGATTTTACTTTTGCTGCTGTTTCAAGTGTGGCATTTATCGTATCTGTGCCAGTTGTATTTACTGCCGGCAATGCAAATTTATTCTCTTTTGCGTCCTGGTAAAGCGCTTCTAATTCTTCTCCGAAAAGCACGCCTGATGTATATTTTCCCATGGCCGCGAAGATACATCAATCTTGAAATTTTCCGAGGTTCTTTTGAATAAGTTTTAAATTTTTCTGCAATGTTTGTTTAAGTTGACGTTTAACTAACTGCCCCATTGAATTGCATTTAAAAAAAGCAGTATTATTAAAATAGTCGCCCAATTCTGTTTTTAACTGAAGTAGTTTTTCGCTGGTGGATATTTTGTCTTTCGCCATAATATTCAATAATTCCATCAGCCTGAAACGGGTGGAGGCTACGCGGAAGGCCATCATCGTTCTTTCTTCCGTTTGATACTGTTCAATAGACTCTTTATTTAGTACATTACTGCATAGTTTTACCAATTCGGCATTTTCTTTAAAGAATTGTGGAAAATATAAATTCCTTCTTCCTTCATACGATTGCTGATCGAAATCGATTGCTCTGATACGGTATTGAAAATCTTCTATATCAGGGGTAATATCCACTACAAAATTATACGATCGCATATCACCGAGCAATCTTACAAAACACCGCTCATTAAACTTCACGAATTCTTTTGCAAAACGTATTCGGTTAGTTGACGGCTCATTTAATTGATGCTGGATGAAAATATCTCCTGGTACTCCGGGAATGTGTTCTTCTACAAGTGTTTGCTGATTGGTTAAAAATGTAATTCTGTTAGGAGAAAGAAGGTGTTCCAGCTCGAGCCCGTAAATACGTGAGGCGTCGGCCTGTTTGATATAATAATAATCGTAATTATCGTTGAATTTATTAACGATACGTATGCGAAAGGGATGTGAATTTCCGAATGCGCAGTAATCTACTCTGGCAACATCGAGATGTTTTGTGAATGTAAGATCTCCCTCGGTTTTAAGAATGGCGTAGGTTTTTACGAGCGTTTCGCGGATATATATCCATTCTTTCATGTCGTAGGTTACCTGCTCCCATAAAGTATCTTTCCCGTTTTTATCTAATAAGGGAATGCTGAAAGTCAGACGAAGAAGATCGCGGTAGTGAACAGGTAATTTTACCTCCCGACCATGAGTTTTAAGGTAATTACGTAAATGATCGGTGATGGGGAAGATGGCTTTCTTTTGAGAAGGCTTGTCGTTCATAATTCAAATTACGAATTAGCATCTGAATTATGCCTGTAGTTGCCTCCTGCTAAATATCTCTTCACTTAGCAGGAGGGTACTGGAGTTAATGGTTTTGCAATTGGATAATTAGACACGGTTTTTTTCTGGACGTTGGATCTTAAACGGACTTTTGGATTTATGGACATTGGGTTAGTTTCTCAAGGATACGATCAAAAAAGAAAAAAGAAGTTGACTGATATTGGACTTTTGGATTTTCGATGGATATTGAACATTGAACGATTTTAAACAGATATTGGACAAAGATTGATAACTAATATCAATCAACTTCTGATACAAAAGTATATCCACATTTGGTTGTTAACAAGAGCACAATTGCTCTATTATTTCCATTCGGTATTTACCTTTAAAATAGTAAGTATCCGTAAACCCTATCGGAATTGTACGAAAAACAGCGATTTTAGGGAAGACTTTGAGAGGTTTTGCCGCAATTGTTAGGTGTTTTGTGGATAAATTGAGGGAATTTTCTGCAATCAGAGAAACCCTCTATCGCTCATCCACTGGTCGTTATAGACCTTTGCAACGTACCTGCTGCCGTGATCGTTTAAGATTACGACTACAAGATCATCTTTTTTAAGCTCATTTTTCTTTAGTAGCAATCCCTTTATGGCTGTACCTGCGCTGTATCCGCAAAAAAGACCCTCATCTTTAGCCAGTTGGCGCGTCATTAATGCTGCGTCTTTATCGGTTACCTGTTCAAATGCATCGATATACTTCATATCGTAGTTCTGGGGAACAAAATCTTCACCAATGCCCTCGGTTAAATAAGCATGTACTTCTTTCATGTCTACTTCGCCGGTGCGGAAATATTTTGTAAGAAGTGAGCCATAAGGGTCCATTGCCCACACTTTGATACCAGGATTTTTTTCCTTTAAGTATTGGCCAGTACCGGTAATAGTGCCGCCAGTGCCTGTGGCCACAACGAGGTGTGTAACTTTCCCTTCTGTTTGTTTCCAGATCTCCGGGCCGGTGGTTTCGTAATGCGCCAGCCTGTTGGCCAGGTTATCATATTGATTTAAGTGAACGGAATTCCGGATCTCTTCGGCCTTCTGCCTGGCAACAGAGTAATATGAACGGGGGTCGTCGGGCTCAACATCAGTGGGACATACGTACACTTCTGCCCCCATGGCCCTGAGTATATCTATCTTTTCTTTTGATTGTTTATCGGTAGTAGTGAAAATACATTTATAGCCTTTTACGGTTGCGGCAAGCGCCAGGCCCATACCAGTATTGCCAGAAGCACACTCAATGATGGTGCCGCCTGGCTTTAGTTTTCCTTCTTTTTCAGCTACTTCCACCATTTTTAGCGCCATCCTGTCCTTTGCACTATTGCCGGGGTTAAAATATTCTACTTTGGCTACCACTGTGCAGGGCAAATCTTTGGTTATCTTATTCAGCCTGACCAGCGGCGTATTTCCAATCGTTTCGAGTATGTTGTTTTTGATATCCATCTGCGCAAAGGTAATTTTTTATGTCAGACGACCCACCCCGTTTGCTTAGGATAATATTTCCGGCCCAAATAAAATAGTATTAATTATTTCTGCACAGGGGGGAAAATATTCGCTTTAAGCCCTACATTCGCGCTCCGAAATTTTCCCATGGAAATAAAATATATTCAGAAAATAGCAGAATTGCAGGGAGTATCCCTGAAACAGGCAGACAGTGTTTTTAAACTTCACCAGGAAGGCGCGACCATACCATTCATGGCACGTTACCGTAAAGAAGCGACCGGCAATCTCGATGAAGTAAAGATCAATGACGTAGTTGAAAAAATTAAATATTTCAACGAACTCGATAAAAGAAAAGAAACGGTAATTAAAACTATTGAAGCGGCTGGTAAATTAACTCCCGAATTAAAATCGCGTATTGAAAATAGTTTTGATGCTACTGAACTGGAAGATATTTATCTTCCTTTTAAACCTAAAAGAAAAACAAGAGCGACCACTGCCATCGAAAAAGGTCTGGAACCGTTGGCTACGTTACTATTTGCCCAAGGAGAAATTAATGTGGATGAAGAAGCTGTAAAATATATCAGCGACACAGTAGCCAATAAAGAAGAAGCACTACAAGGCGCCAGGGATATTATTGCAGAATGGATCGCGGAAAATGAACAGGCACGTAATGCAATAAGGCATTTATTTAATTTTGAAGCTGTACTTTCTTCGAAAGTATTAAAAGCAAAAAAGGAAACTGAAGAGGCCCAGAAATACAGAGATTATTTTGAATTTTCTGAAAGACTGGCTGATTGCCCATCACACCGTATGCTGGCAATAAGAAGAGGAGAGAAAGAAGGTTATTTATCGATGGATATTACCATCAATACAGAAGAAGCCGTTGAATCTTTAAAAAATATATTTCTTAAAAAAAATAATAATTCCTCGTCGCAGGTTGCTACTGCTATTGAAGATTCATTTGAAAGGTTATTAAAATCTTCAATAGAAAATGAATACAGGCTTATTGCAAAGAATAATGCCGACGAAGAGGCGATAAAAGTATTTGCTGAAAATTTAAGACAATTATTATTGGCATCGCCACTCGGCTCTAAAAAAGTGATGGCGCTTGATCCGGGATTTAGAACGGGATGTAAGGTAGTTTGCCTGGACGCTCAGGGTAATTTTATGCATTATTCCACTATTTACCCGCATCCCCCACAATCCG
>CAYLVR010000090.1:8251-13258 GCA_964387165.1 uncultured Chitinophagaceae bacterium
CGAAGTATCTGCATCAATTTCAGAAATAAAAAGGCTGGTAGATAAATTTGATATTGAAGCGATAGGTATTGGTAATGGAACTGCGGGAAGGGAGTCGGAACAACTGGTACGTGGAATTGATTTCGGAAAACATGTAAGTGTGTTCATGGTAAATGAAAGCGGTGCATCTATCTACTCTGCCTCAGAAGTGGCGCGTGAAGAATTTCCCGACCAGGATGTAACAGTGCGTGGCTCAATAAGTATTGGCCGTCGTTTACTTGATCCCTTAAGTGAACTGGTGAAAATTGATGCCAAATCAATTGGTGTGGGCCAATACCAGCACGATGTAAATCAAACTAAATTAAAGGATGAATTAGATAAAGTAGTTGAAAGCTGCGTAAACCATGTGGGTGTGGATTTAAATACAGCGAGCAGGCATTTATTAGGATATATTTCCGGCTTAAGTTCTACACTGGCCAAAAATATTGTTGACTACAGGCAGAAGAATGGTCCGTATAAGTCGCGTGATGAAATTAAAAAGGTTCCTTTAATGGGGCCGAAAAGTTTTGAGCAGTCGGCGGGATTTATGAGGATCCCGGGCTCTGTTAATCCTCTTGATAACAGTGCGGTGCATCCTGAAAGTTATTTTGTGGTTGAATCGATGGCAAAGGATCTGAATTGTTCAGTAAAGGATTTGATCAACGACGGAGAATTGCGTAAGAGAATAGATAGGAAAAAATATATTTCTGAAAAGATAGGTGAGTTTACTATTGAAGATATTTTAAAGGAGTTGGAAAAACCCGGGCGCGACCCCCGTGCGCAGGTTGAAGAATTCAGGTTCGATGATACAATTAAAAAAATTGAAGACGTAAAACCGGGAATGACAGTGCCGGGGATTGTAACAAATATTACCAATTTTGGTGCCTTTGTTGATATTGGTGTTAAGCAGGATGGGTTGCTGCATATTTCGCAGATGAGCAATACATATATTTCTGATCCAAACCAGGTAATTAAACTTCAGCAGAAGGTTACTGTTACGGTTACAGAAGTGGATGTTGCACGCAAAAGAATTTCTTTATCAATGAAGGGAAATACACCAGCGACCCAACAGAAAGTTCAGGGTGGTAAATTTTCTGCAAAACCTTCGGCTAATAAAAAGCCCGAACCGCTTAATGCGTTCCAGGCTAAATTGATGGAGTTAAAAAAGAATTTTAAGGATTAAATCCCCCGTCGTTAAACTGTATGTGTAACTCGCTAAGCCCCCTTTTGCAAAGGGGGAGGGTGGCTTTTAAGCCGCTTTCTTTTTTTTCGTCAGGTACATATCCAGCAGCATGAGCGCGAGCACTATGTTTATTATGATAAATATATTCATGTAAGCGCTGTTAAATAATTTGCTCCAGTCTACGTTGGTGATGTTGTAATTAATATTATATCCTGTGCCGGGTTGTGACCAGTTTACTTGTCCGAACATATAACCCAGCAATCCAACGATAGTTGTGAGAAAAAATATAGCGATACCCCAGATTATATTTTTGTTGATATAGGTCCTTGTGGCAGGAGTAATATAGAGTCTTGATATTTCTTCCATAACGTTCTGGGTAAAACGCATGGAGGGTTCTTCAAGTTCAATATGATTTTGCATTAACTGGTGAACTTCGAGCAGCTCACTGTATTTTGCTTTCCAGTGAGCGTCTGACTGAATCATCTTTTCAACGAAGGAAATATCACTGGTATTCAGGCTGCCATCGATATAGTTCCAGAGCGATTCTTCTATGTTTTCCTGTTCATTCATGATTAAAGTCTTTAATAGCTAAGATCTTTTACATCCTGTGTAAAATATTTTTCCATTTTCTCTTTTAGCCGTCCGCGTGCCCGGTGCAATTTTACTTTGACTGTATTGGCCTCTATATTTAATATATGCGCTATTTCTTCAAGCGACTGTTCGGCTTTGTAGAACAAGGAAATAATACGCGCATCATCGGGACTCAATAGTTCAATAGCCCTGCTCACCATTTCTATTTTAGATTTGTGCTCAGCGCTTACTACTTGTGTACCCGCCGCCTGGTTATCAGCCATTTCAAATACATATTCATTATCAAGCGAGTGTATATCCAGTTTTTTCTTTCTTAAAAAGGTAATGCTGGTTGAGTTGACAATTGAATAGAGCCATGTGCTGAATTTTGATTCACCTTTGAACTGTGCAAGTGCTTTGTATGCTTTTACAAACACATCCTGTGCTATTTCTTCGGCATCTTCCCGTAAAGGTGTGTATTTCAGGGCGATAGTGAAAACGAAATTCTGGTACCGCTGAACAAGCATCGCGTAAAGCTGGTGCTCACCCTTCAGGACCCTGGTAATAATTTCATTATCAGTTGTTCCGCTCATTATTAAATAGTATGACTACACCGGACGGGAACTGGTTACAGTGTAAATTACTTAAATTTTCTGCGGTTAAGCTGTAACCTTGCAGAAGCTGTTGTAGTCAGATGTTACAGAAACTATCATTACAACAAAATAAAAGCCCTTTTATGAACAACTCAGCCGGCATTTTAATTCCAATACTTATACCCCTCGGTTTTTTTGCCATGATCTTTGGTATTGTTTATATGTATAAACGAGAAAACCTCGCTATGATCGACAAGGGTATGAATCCTAAAACCAGAGGTGCCAGGGGGCCGGAGCCCTTTAGGTATCTGAAATGGGGATTGCTGCTTGTTGGAGCAGGTCTCGGCCTGTTGCTTGCCAGCATTCTCGATTCGCTCCTGCACACAGGCAGCAATGGAAATCCTGATGGAGTATTGTATTTCGCCCTGGTTGCTATTGGCGGAGGTGCAGGACTTATTGTTTCTTATAAAATGGAAATGAAAGAACTAAAAGAACAGCGCAGGCATTCTAATTCACCTCAAGCGCCTTCTGAACAGTAAGATCATATTCATTATTCGCTTCATAATAACCCTGCATGCCCCAGATCTGTCTGGCCATCCAGGTTTTTATTCTTTTCTCCAGTTCTGTTTTGTCTTTCTCTGATAATGTTGGGATCTTAATTTTATTGGCAACAATATATTCATCCAGATATTTTCTTACCTGGTCGTTCACTGTAAACTTTTTAGAGAATTCTGAAGCGGTTTTAAACTCATCGAAGAATGATTTATTGGCCACGTAGAAACGGTAAATAAATTTTGAAAAATTCTGGTTAGCAAAAAGAGGCGCAATGTCTGCAGAAAATCCTGCTGTATCGTAGGGAACAAATATATCGGGAGTAATTCCACCACCGCCATAAACAGTTCTTCCGCCTTTTGTTTTAAATGCTTCGCCCTGTATTTGTTTTATTGTATCGGCATGAACTACTTCTCCGTTGTGGAACCTTTCTAAAACTTCATCATTATAGGCTGATCTTCCACCGGCATAAGATTTCTGAATGCTTCTTCCTGTGGGAGTATAATAACGCGCTACCGTTAATCTTAATGCTGCACCATTGCTAAGATTAAATTGTTCCTGCACCAATCCTTTACCAAATGTTCTTCTGCCTATAATTGTGCCTCTGTCCCAATCCTGTACAGCGCCAGCAATAACTTCGCTTGCAGAAGCAGAACCTTCGTCAACAAGAATAATTAATTTTCCTTCTTCAAATTGTCCCGGACGTTTACAATTATAATCAGTCTTTTGTTGTTTATCGCCTTTAGTGTAAACAATTAATTTATTGTCCGATAAAAACTCATCCACAATATCCACTGCTTCGTTTAATATTCCGCCGCCATTGTTGCGCAGGTCGAATATTAACTTTTTCATTCCCATTTCCTTCAATTTCTCAAATGCTGCCATACATTCTTCATAACTGGTTCCGGAAAATTTATTCAGATGAATGAATCCGGTTGTGTCGTTGATCATATATGAAGCATCAACAGAATAAAGGGGAATTGTTCCTCTTTCAATTTCAACCATTTTAATTCTGTCGCCGCTGAATAATTTAATATTTACTTTACTTTGGCCAGGTCCGCGTAAGAGGCTTTTTATTCGGGCTGAAGTAATTCCTGTACCCGCAACTACTGAATCACCTACGCTGAGGAATTTGTCGCCAGGAAGTATGCCTGCCTTTGCACTTGGCCCACCTGGTAATACATTTATAACATTTACTGTATCATCAATAATCTGGAATTCCACGCCAATACCCTCAAAGTTTCCTTTCAGGTCCTCATTTACTCCCTGCAAATATTTGGCAGGAATAAATATCGAGTGAGGATCAAGGTGAGCGAGCATTGCTTCAATGGCATCATCAGCCAGGCTGTCTGTTGAAACAGGATCAACATAATTAAGCCTGATCAGGTCCATTGTTTCCTGTAATGCCGAGCGTTTTCCGGCATTGAAAAAGCCTTGTCCTGTGGGCATTCTTTCTCTTAATTTGTATCCTGCTGCCATGCCAATTATCAGTGCAATTGAGAATAATAGCGGCAGCCATGCCTGTGTTCTTTTTGTCATCGCGCGCGAAGGTACGATCAAAAATCCCCCGGTGCTACCGCGCCACCCCCCTTTTTCAAAAGGGGAGGAGGGACTCTCAAATTGAATAAGGAAGTTACATCCTGCCCTTGAGAAAAGAGAGGGGAGAGAAGTTCAGGACAAGACAAATTTTAATCACCGGTTTCAGACGGTCCATCGACGGCTCAACGACGGCTCAATGACGGTCCAATGACGGTCCAATGACGGTCCAACGACGGCATTTTAGCCTTAAAAGACAGGCATACCAAATACAATTATCAGTCGCAAAAAACACCTTACTACCTTATTATTTCTCCCATAACAGAAGAGGTGAAAATTTATATGCTTCGCGGCGAACTATATGAATTAAAACAGAAGGGAAAAAATATTAAAGGGGAATTTCAATTTGAAGACTGTCATGTTTTGATTGATTTCAATAAGGGTTGGTAAATACATTATTTGCAAGGGCCGGGAGATCGGGGGTAGAGTTCTTTGATTTTCGATATTTTTATTTGTTCTATATTCTGGTCAAAAAAGGGCATTTTTGTTCAGAAT
>CAYLVR010000091.1:0-12997 GCA_964387165.1 uncultured Chitinophagaceae bacterium
AAAACCACAACTGCTAATTTAACAGAAGAAGCTGTAGTGGAAAGTGGCGATACCAGTGAGGTAAAGAAAGAGGCCCCCAGGAAAAAGATAGTAGTGAATAAAGCTGCCGAAAAACCAGCTTCTGCACCCGAAACAACTCCCGCACCTGTGGCTGCGGCCCCTGCAAAAAAGGGAAGAAAAAAAGAAGATCCAAAGGAAGTAAAAGCACCTGAAAGACCTGTTAAAGAAAAACCGGTACAGCAAAGAACAGTACCCCCGGCAGTAGCAGAGGAGGATGATCAAAATAATATAGCTGAAGAGGAAGACAAGCAGGATAATCATGGCGCTGATAGCCAGCAGGCTTCTCAACAGAATGGAAATACTCCGCAGTTTAACGGTGGAAGCAATGAACAGCAGAACAAGCCATTTACTCATCGTCGTGAATCAGCATTTAATATCGAATTCGACGGAGTAATATTAGGTGAAGGCGTATTGGAAATGATGCCTGATGGTTATGGCTTTTTAAGAAGCAGCGATTATAATTACCTGAGCTCTCCCGACGATGTATATGTTTCCCCTTCCCAGATAAAATTATTCGGGTTAAAGACCGGCGATACTGTTTATGGTTCCGTTCGTCCCCCCAAAGAAGGTGAAAAATATTTTGCCTTGCTGAAAGTTGAGCATATCAACAGCAAAAGCCCTGATGAAGTACGCGATCGTGTACCGTTCGATTACCTCACCCCTCTGTTCCCTTATGAAAAGCTAAATCTCTTTACCACAGCAAATGGTTACAGCACACGAATAATGGATCTGTTCACTCCAATAGGAAAGGGACAGCGTGGATTGATCGTAGCTCAGCCTAAAGTGGGTAAAACAGTTTTACTTAAAGAAGTGGCGAATGCAATTGCGGCTAATCACCCTGAGTGTTACCTGATGGTAGTACTTATTGATGAAAGACCGGAAGAGGTAACTGATATGGAAAGAAGTGTAAGAGCAGAAGTAATTGCCTCTACATTTGATGAGCCGGCAGAAAAACATGTTAAAGTATCAGCAATAGCACTGCAAAAAGCCAAAAGGCTGGTTGAGTGCGGACACGACGTGGTGATCCTCCTGGATTCAATTACACGTCTTGCACGCGCACACAATACTGTTGCTCCTGCATCCGGAAAAGTATTATCAGGCGGTGTTGAAGCCAACGCCATGCAGAAACCTAAACAGTTTTTTGGAGCTGCCCGTAAAATTGAGAACGGTGGCTCATTAACTATACTCGCTACGGCACTGATAGAAACAGGCTCCAAAATGGACGAGGTAATCTTTGAAGAATTCAAGGGTACCGGTAATATGGAGTTACTGCTCGACAGGCGCCTGGCTAACAAACGTGTATTCCCTGCCATTGATATTACAGCTTCTTCAACTCGCCGGGATGATCTTCTGCTTGATAAAGAAGAATTACAAAGAATCAATCTTTTACGAGTTTACTTAAGCGATATGAAAGCTGAAGAAGCCATGCAGGAATTACTGAAAAGAATGCGTGGCACAAAAGATAATGCAGAGTTCCTGGCAAGCATGAATGGTTAAACCTTCGCCCCATTCGGAGCCTCGGCTCAGGAAGTGATTCTTCGCCCACTGAAGCGCACAGCGCGAAAGTGGGAGGCATGATTTTTTGCGTGGTATTCGAAACAATACAGATGAAAAAGATTGCGGTATTACTGACTGGTGCAGTATTATTTTTGACAGCATGTGGAGATGGTTCAACTAACGATGTAGAACATAAGAATTCTGGCGACGAACAGATCCAGGGCCCTGTAATGAATAGTGGAACAGAAACGGAAATGCAAAGAGCCACTGATGCCGTTCGTGATTCTTTAATAAAAGAAGATAGCGGCGTACTTACATTGCCACACTAAAAGATCATGTGACCTTTATTCTTCACTTTGTCGTGTACAAGCTCCATTACGAATTGTACACCACTTATGTTTTTTATTGTGTTCATCAACTGGTTTACAAAATCATCAGATACAACATCTCCTTTCAACATATATAAAAAATCAAGGTGCCTGAATTCGGGGAGTAAATATTCTCCGTCAAACTGGTTATTATACAGATAATGAATCAACGCATTGTTGGGTTCGCAATATTGAAAAACAGCAAAATAATAATCACGTTTTTTTCTTTTTAACTGAATTTCGATATCGTTATTATTACGAAGGTCAATGCTGAATAACTGGTTTAACTGCCAGCAGAACTGATAGTCTTTTATAGGGGCAACAATCCCAACGAGACGTGTATCACGGAAAAAATCTTCTGAAAGCTCATCCAGATCGAGTTTTAATTTCATCAAAATATATTTATTTGCATGATGAACGTTTCACAGTGTAATTATTTTTTCAGGATATCGATACTTTTTTTAACCAACTCCAAACCAGTGATCCCCGCTTCTGCCTGGCTGATATTATCGAGATTAACTGTATAATTTACTTTCTGCAAATTTATTGGTGAATGTTTCTGAAAATAATTTAATCCATTCATGCCTTTCTGCTCCTCCGAATATGCAATAAATAAATAATTATTTTTGCGGTGCTTAATATTTTTGGAAAGCCTTGCAATTTCAAGCATTGCAGCAATATTCTTTACATTGGCAAGATTCGTTTCTGTAATTACCGTACTATCTGCGCCGTTATCAGCGTACCCAATTATATTTATTGTTTTTCTTTTCCTTTCCCTCAATTCTATATTCAACTTAACATCAATAATTTCCGACTCGTCAGAGCAATATGTAGCAAACGCCCTTTTGGTAATATATACCACAGGAATACTTACAACTGGCAACTGGTTGAGTGAATCATAAATAAGATCCTTGTGGGAAGTATTATAAATTATCAGCGCCGTTGCGCCTTTGGAAGCGGCATGTTTTGCTTTATTAGCTATCAGCTTCTGTATATCAGGACCCGTTATATTTTCATCTTCGGTAATATCATTAAGATCCCTGAACCAGGGATAACCGCTTTCTGCAAGGGCTATTGCAACAGATCCCTCCGCTTTTTTGCTGGCGCTGAATGCGAAAGGGTAATAATCATTAAAAAGCACCAGGTTGTGATTGTTAATACTAAGATAACTTGGGCCGAGCACCTGCTTCCCATCGTATATATCAAAGTGCTGATACCAGGAAGCCGAATCCCCTTTCGGCCTCAATCCGGATTGCTCAAAATGTTTACGGATATACCCGGCAGCCAGGTTTTCGCCATCGGAACCGGCTCTCCTTTCTTCCATATTTTTTGTGGAAAGAAAGTTAACGTGTAACTGAATATTAGAAACAATTGACCTGTCTGCCTTTTTTAATTTCTGAGCATTTAATGATGCCCAGGCCAGGATTAACAATATTATAAAACTGAAGCGGATGCTCTTCATATATTGGCATTTCGAGCTCAAAGCTCGGGTTTTTTCCTTTACTTTTGCAGATTGTCCAATTTTAATCAAACGAATGGCTCTACCCCACCTTATCAAGTACGTTTATACTAACGGCACTGATGAAGTAATCCGTCGCGGCAAAAAAATACATGCTATCGGGTATGTTGAGTTAGTCGAGTACGACGAGTTGCTGGATTCTGTTTTTTTTCGTGTTAAAGATGATAGTTATAGTACATTTTATAGGGTTACCATCCAGAAGTTCAAGGATCCTAAAACTCTATCAGTTCGCTGTACCTGCCCTTATAACCTGGGAGATATCTGCCGTCACGAATCGGCTGCGCTGATACAGCTCCAGGAAATGCTTGATAAAAATATTCTGAAGGCACAACAGGTGGATTACGACCAGCGCCACACAGTGGTAAAGATGAAGTTTATTGATCTCAAAACATTAAGACTTTTAAGTTCACCTGAATCATATTCCGCTGCCGAAACATATTTGAGGGAAGGAAATAAAGCAGTAATTGAAACTGCGAAAGACGAAATGGTAGTTTCAACAGTTACTATCGATAAACATCCTTATAAAGTTGTAATCAGAAAAAATGAAGAAAGGAATTTTGATACGAGCTGCGAATATGAGGATACAAAACATCCCCTTTGTTTACCTAAAGTGATTGTATTTCTTCAATTACTAAATACCGGTGGATCATATTATTTTGATACAATAAGGAACTGGGATAAAGAGAAAAATAAATTACTTGAATTATACGGGTATTCTTTAAGTGATGATCTGAAAGGTAAATTTGAATTTACTTATAAGGATGGAAAACCCTTTTTAAGAGTTCTCGATACTTCAATAAAAAGAATTACACCGCAGGAATTATCAAAGACGAGAACCGCAGTTGTTGCCTCCGAAATTCCTTCACCCGGTGGAGAACATAATCCGGGACTAAAAGAAATACCCGAGATGCCGGGACAACGCCTGGGAGTTGTATTTAATTTTAACTCAAACGCTTACCCGAAATTTATAATTGATACCGTTGCAGGCGATGCCAATGATCTGAATAATGGATTTGTTGGGAAAGTAGTGAAACTTGATCTGTCGAAATTTATTAACATAGAATTGTTCCCTGAAAATGATCGCCACCTTATTCCTTCTGTTAGAAAATTGCAGGAGTCGGAGATCACTAAATATTTGAACAGGAATTCTCCGTTTAGCGGAATATGGGAAAATATTATTCACCACGAAGATGACGCATTACCTGAAGAAACAAAATCATTGATCGTTGAATATGTTCATCCTAAATTAAAAAAACTTTTCCAGGAAGTTGCTGAAAACCCTTATGTGTTCCAGTTGAATGGAAACAAACCTTTTAAAACAGAGAATTTAAAATCTGTAGGGATTGTTACTGATTTAATTACACCATATTTCAAAGTGAGCCGGGGCGGCAGTGGATTTAATGTGGAAGCATGGGTGAAATTAAATGGACAGCATGTTCCGGTAACTTCTAACCAGGCCGAAACCAGCCTGGTGTTTTTATACAACGATAATTTATATCTCTGGCAAAAAACAGAGGATGTTAACCTTGTCGATAAATTTATTGCAAAAGGTAAACTGAATTTCAAGAAGGATGAATGGCCCGAGCATTTGAGGAAATTTATATTACCGCTTACCAAAGACTATCATATTGAATTTGATCCGCAACTGGTAAGTGAAAAACGTGAAGGCGATCCTGAAAAAAAAGTGGTGCTGCAGGAAAAAGGCGATTACCTCGTATTTCAGCCTATATTTTCTTACAAAGGATTTGAAACAAAAGCAGGAGGAAAAGATGAACTGGTAATTCCCGCGGGCGATAAAGTAATGATCGTTCACCGCGACAAGGAAAAAGAAAATGCTTTTATCTCCCGGCTCGAACTGCTGCATTCAAATTTTATAAGACCTGAAGGCGGCCAGCAACTGGCATTAAAAGGAAGCGATGTTCTGAAGAATAACTGGTTCTTTTTGTTTGTAGATGCTATGAAAGAAATGAAGGTCCCTGTATTTGGATACGAGGCGCTTAAAAACTTTCGTTTTAACACTGCAAAACCACAAACCAAAATTCATATCAGCAGTAATACCGACTGGTTCGATGCGCGGGTGGATATAGTTTTTGGTGACCAGAAGGTAACCATTGCTGATGTTAAAAAAGCGTTGGCCAACAGGCAGCAATTTGTTCCACTGAATGATGGAACACTCGGTATACTGCCCGAAGAATGGATTAAAAAATATTCTTTATTATTCAGGGTTGGGGAAGGCAAACAAGACCAGTTGCGGCTTTCTAAATATCACATGAGTGTGATAGATGAATTATACGATGAACGTAATGAAGAAGAGCTGGTGGTGCAACTGGAAGAAAAGTATGATCAACTCCGTTTATTTAATAAAATAAAAGAAATACCCGTACCAGAACATTTACGGGACATATTGAGGCCGTACCAGGAACATGGATTTCACTGGATCAACTATTTAAAAGAAATTGGATGGGGTGGAATCCTTGCTGATGATATGGGTCTTGGTAAAACGATCCAGGCACTTTCATATTTACATTATTTCAGGCAGGAGAACGGTAAATTAAATGCACTGGTGGTTTGTCCAACCACACTAATGTTCAACTGGGAAAATGAAATTAAAAAGTTTTCACCTTCACTGATATATCATATTCATCATGGCGGAGATAGAACAAAGGATAAAGAGTTCCTGAAAAGCAAAGATGTTATTATAACTACATACGGCACTTTAAGAAGCGATATTAAATTACTGGTAGAAATTCCATTTGATTACGTGGTGCTGGATGAATCGCAGGCGATTAAAAACCCCGCGAGCAAAGTAACCAAGGCGGCTGGATTATTAAGAGCAAAAAACCGCTTGTGTATGAGCGGTACGCCATTGCAGAATAATACCTTCGATATCTTTGCCCAGATGAATTTTTTAAACCCCGGGATGCTGGGGAGTATAGAATTTTTCAGACAGGAGTTTTCTATTCCCATCGATAAATTCGGTGAACAGGATAGAAAAGATCATTTAAGAAAAATATTATACCCTTTTATTCTCCGCAGAACAAAGGAACAGGTTGCCAAAGATCTTCCTGAAAAAGTAGAGACCATTCTTTATTGCGAAATGGAAGAAGAACAGCGCAATATTTATGACGCTTACCGCAACGACTACCGCGATAAAATATTAGGTACTATAGAAATGCAGGGTATTAACCGCTCCCAGTTAACCATTTTGCAGGGCTTAATGAAGCTGAGACAGATCTGTGATTCGCCCGCCATCCTGAATGAATCAGAGAAATACCCGAACGCCAGTATCAAACTGGAGGAACTGGGCAGAGAAATAACAGAAAATATCAGCAACCATAAGGCTCTTGTGTTTTCACAGTTCCTGGGCATGCTGGCATTGATCAGGGAGAAACTCAAGGAGTTGGGTGTTGATTATGAGTATTTCGATGGAAGCACTTCTGCTGTTGATCGGGAAAAAGCTATCCAGCGCTTCCAAAATGATGAAAATTGCCGGGTATTCCTGATCTCCTTAAAAGCAGGAGGGGTGGGACTTAACCTTACTGCCGCCGATTACGTATATATTGTTGATCCGTGGTGGAACCCGGCGGTTGAGCAGCAGGCCATAGACAGAACGCATAGGATCGGGCAAACTAAAAATATCATGGCCTACAGAATGATCTGTAAAGACACTATAGAAGATAAAATTTTACAGCTACAGGAAAAGAAAAGGCTGCTTGCAAAGGACCTAATCACTGATGATGAAGGCTTTGTGAAGAGCCTGAGCAGAGCTGACGTGGAATACCTGTTTAGTTAAATGCAAATATTTAACGGGGTATTTCTCCTTCTTTTGAAAAAAGACGATAATAGTACCGGGGAATTTTAATGAACCCTTCTTTTATGAGAAGAATGGTCAATAGGAGAAGCTCCTACCATAAGTACGGTCCAAACGTTTTTGAACAGCTTTAAAAAACTATTTCCTTTATAGTGACTACGGCATATCCTGGTGTGGTTCACGTCGTAATACATCGATTTCTTTTCCATTTCCGGTTGTTTGGGGCGATGAAATAATTGGATTTGTGGATAACAACGCCCTATATTGTTAATTTATTGTGCATAAGTTACGAAGTATTTTTCCTATCAAATTGTTAAGGTTTTGGATTATTTTTAATTCAAATCCCCCGTAATGAAAGGCCCCATCATAGCATTACTGCTTCTTATACCGGTTTATATGCCTGCACAAGGCGTCTTTACCAATCAAACCAACACCGCTCTTCAAAAGGTGATCGGTGATTATCCAAACAAATTTGACAACATTAAGGGCCAGTTAATCAGCAAAGATCCTCAAACAACAGACTACCAATCAAAGGTGCAGATACCGGGGGCGGGCAATGCGGTGGTAACCAGGTACAGCTCCTCTGAAGAGAGGGAGATATATAGCTGGAAGTGTGTGATCACCGAATCCGAAGAATTTGAAGTCATCAAAAAAAAATATAATGACCTGTATAACCAGATCAGGAACACCATCGTGAAGGTAGAGGGTGAAAAACCTTTGATCCTGAACGGAAACTATGAATCACCCACAGAAGAAAAACGATTCGTAACCAGTAGTTTTAACCTGGTGCCATCTGTTGGCAAAATGGGAAGAATAAAAGTTGAACTGGCGCTTGAATTTTTCATAACAGAATGGAAAATCTCATTACTGGTATTCGACCAGGAAGAGGCCATTGTTATGCAGTAAGTATTTTATCTATCGAATTTTTTAGATCTTCATATTCAGTGTACCCCCGTGCTATTAAATAAAACCTGGCCTCTTCAGTTTGAATAAATACAGTAGGAAATCCTGAAACCTTTAATTGTTTTACCAGGGCAAAATCGTAATAAGCCTTCTCTTTATATACAGGGTCCCTTAGTTTTTTATAAAACGCTTCTGTATCGATATTATATTTTTCGAGAAGATGACGATATGCTTCATCATCTGTAAGATCCCGACCCTCGAAATGTAATGCCATTTGAAGATCACGGGCAAATTCAATTTGTTTTCCGGGATAATACTCTTTAAAAATACAAAGTGCAATAGCTGGTTTTTCTGAATTAGGGAACCAGTCGCTTTCATCCGGATTAAATATATGCCACAAATAATCTTCACCGAATTTAATTCCTGTTCGTTCTTCAACCACTTTATATGCAGTGCTGATATATTCTGCTGCGGCCTTAATATGCACTGGCTTTTCAGGTAATATCATTCCACCTGAAATCACCTCAAAATCAAGTTTGTCTTTATATTCTTCAGCAATACGTGTAATTATTCTGCTAAAGCCATAACACCATCCGCAATATGCGTCGTAGCAATATATTAATAGCGGCTTCATTCAACTTTATTTCATTAATGGGCAACGAGCCAGTTTTCTCCTTCGCCAATTTCAGCTTCCACAGGAACATCATTAGGCAAAACCAATGCACTGCACATACAATCCAAAATTACCGGCTTGATAATTTCAACTTCGTCTTTACGGGCATCAAAAACAAGTTCATCATGCACCTGCAATACCATCTTCGATTTGAAATTCCTGGTTTTAAATTCCTGGTGAATTTTTATCATAGCCATTTTGATCATATCTGCTGCAGTGCCCTGTATTGGAGAATTAATAGCATTTCGTTCAGCATATCCACGTACAGTAAAATTGGCGGAATTAATATCTTTCAGCCATCTTTTTCGGCCCATTAGTGTTTTTACATAACCATGCTCACGTGCAAAATTTACCATCTCATCCATATATTTCTGTATGCCACCGAATTGTTTTTTATAGTTATCAATGATCTCTTTAGCTTCTGTACGGCTGATTCCTAAATTATCTGCGAGCCCGAATGCACCCTGGCCATATATAATCCCGAAATTCACACTCTTTGCTTTGTAACGCATTTCTTTTGTTACATCGGCCGTGGCCACACCATATACTTTCGAAGCGGTAGCTGTATGAATATCTGTTCCGGAAGCGAATGCCTCGCACATAGCCGGGTCGCCACTAATGGCTGCAACAATTCTTAATTCAATTTGAGAATAATCTGCTGATAACAATAAATGATCATTATCACGTGGTATGAAAGCTTTTCTTATTTCTCTTCCTCTTTCGGTTCTGATAGGAATATTCTGAAGGTTAGGATTATTACTTGCCAAACGACCCGTTACTGCAACTGCCTGTGCATAGCTGGTGTGTACACGACCTGTTTTTTTATTAATCATTAATGGCAAGGCATCAACATACGTTGATTTCAGCTTTGTGAGCTGCCTGTATGCGAGAATATCGTCGACGATCTGGTTCGAATGTGCAAGTTTTAATAACACATCTTCGCCTGTTGCATACTGACCTGTTTTTGTTTTTTTAGCCTTTGGATCGAGTTTTAATTTTTCAAATAATACTTCTCCTAATTGTTTTGGAGAAGATAAATTAAAACGAACGCCTGCCTGTTCATATACACGATCTTCGCTGAGTTTTGCATCGCGATCCAGCTCTTTTGAATATTCATTTAAGAAACCGGTATCCACTCTTATTCCTTCAAACTCCATATTGGTTAATACAGGCACCAACGGGTTTTCTACTTCAATAAAAACTTTTTCTACTTCTTTAGCCTGTAGTAGTGGAATAAATGCGTGTTTTAACTGCAACGTGATATCAGCATCTTCTGCTGCGTAATCAGTAATTTTTTCCAGCTCAACATCTTTCATATTTCCCTGCGTCTTTCCCTTTTTGCCAATTAATTCTTCTATGGCAACAGGTTCATAAGAAAGATACTGTGCGCTTAAGAGGTCCATACTTCTTTTGCCTTCGGGATCGATCACATAATGAGCGAGCATGGTGTCGAAAATATTTCCTTTTATTTCGTAGTTGTACCATTTTAATACGAGCATATCGTATTTTAAATTCTGCCCAACCCATGTAATAAACGGGTTATCAAATAATGGTTCAAAGAACTCAAGTAATCTTTTTGTTTCTTCCTGGTCGGCATGGGGAAATGGAATATACCAGGCCTTACTTTTTTCTATAGAGAAACTCATTCCAACCAACTCACAGTCATTTGCATCTATACAGGTGGTTTCTGTATCAAAACATAATTCTGTTTGTTCATTTAATGTAGTTACAAGTTGTGTGATCGCGTCATCACCAACAACAGAAATATATTGATGCGCTGTATTGTGGATGTTTTTTGTTGGCTGAATTACTGAAGTGATTTGTTCTTCCACTACCGGCGCATCCTGTTTTGTTTCTACAATATTTCCGAACAGATCGGTTTGAACACCTTCAGGAATAATTTTATCGATAACTCCTTTAGCTACAGCAGTGGGTACTGAAATATCTTCTCCAAAAACTCTTCTTCCCAATGTTTTGAATTCGAGCTCGGCGAATATTTCTTTTAAGGCAGTTTTATTACATTCTTTTATTCTGAAATCTTCCTCATGAAATTCTACGGGAACGTTTGTGATAATTGTTGCGAGTTTTTTACTCATGATCGCCAACTCCTTGCCATTCCGGATCTTTTCTCCTAAGGCACCTTTAATGCCAGCTGCATTTTCTAAAACATTTTCTAGCGTACCGTATTCAGCTAACAATTTCGCAGCGGTTTTTTCTCCCACTCCTGGAATACCGGGAATATTATCAACCGCATCCCCCATCAAACCGAGTACATCAATTACCTGGCCCACATCTTTTATGTTCCATTTTGTGCAAACATCCTGAGCGGTAAGCACTTCTGCATCGCTGCCCTGGTAACCTGGTTTATAAATAAACACTTTATCATTTACGAGCTGGCCATAATCTTTATCGGGGGTGACCATATATACATCGTATCCTGCTTTTGAGGCTTGCTGACTAAGCGTTCCGATCACATCATCGGCCTCATATCCGTCGGCTTCAATAACAGGGATACAAAAACCTTCAATGATCTTTTTGATATCCGGGATAGCCGAAAGAATATCTTCCGGAGCTTCCTGCCGGTTGGCTTTGTAATCGGTGAAATCAATATGCCGCTCTGTGGGAGCATGCGTATCGAAACAAACTGCCATGTGAGTAGGTTGCTGGTTATTGATGAGATCAATCAACGTATTGGTGAATCCAAACTGGGCATTTGTATTGCGACCCTTAGTGGTAAGCCTGGGGTTACGGATCAGTGCGTAATATGCGCGAAAAACCAGCGCCATCGCATCCAGCAGGAATAATTTTTTAGCCATCTGCGAAGATAAATAGAATGAAGGCACAAGTTGCCGCTACTCCATGGGGGAACACCTCTGCTCCCGGCTTTCTGACAAATAGTTTTTCTTAATATGCGAAACAACCTGGACAGGGCATGAGAATTTGTGAAAAAGATGTTGGAAAAGTGACGATTTATCTTACCTTTGCCGACCTTTTACAACAAGATAAAATAGATAAAGATGAAACGGACATTTCAACCACATAACCGCCGCAGGAAATCAGTTCATGGTTTTCGCAAGCGCATGGAATCAGCCAATGGCCGTGCAGTGCTGGCAGCCCGTCGCAGAAAAGGTCGCAGAAAACTTTCGGTTTCCAGCGAGAGCAAGCTGAAGTAAGAAATACACCTGAACGATCGATCGTCCATCAACGGCTCAACGACGGTCCACTGACGGTCCAACGACGGCTCAATGACGGCAATTTCAGTTTAAACTATATATCAATTAGCCCCTTTTTGGGGCTAATTTTGTTTACAAACTAATAAACATCTCAGCTAATACACTTGGTAAGAACGAACGGCTAAAGAGCCGCAAGCTGATCACTGAACTATTCAAATCAGGGAAGGCGTTTAATGTATTTCCGTTTAGGATCGTGTATGCTTTATCTCCCACAGTTTTACCCGCCGAAGCGAGTCGTAAGTACAACGCGAATGCCCTCGCGAAGCAACAGAAAAGATGGGCCGGCCTGCAAACGGGATTCAGCGTAAGCACACGCCACTTTAAAAAAGCCGTTGACCGGAACAGGATCAAAAGATTAATGCGTGAAGGCTTCAGAATACAGAAAGCTGAATTAGCCGAAATTCTTGAAAAAAAGGGTAAAACACTCGTTTTTTTCATCATTTTTACCGGAAAAGAGCTCCCAGAGCATGATTTTATAAAAAACAAGATAAGTAGCGTCATTAAAAAATTGATACAAATCACTGATGAAGCAGCTTCTTAAAATATTAGGCTGGCCCATTATAGCCCTCATCAAAATATACCAGTGGCTTATCTCCCCGCTACTGGGTCCAAGCTGCAGGTTCACCCCAAGTTGCTCACATTATGCATTGGAAGCGTTTAAAAAATATGGGATATTCAAGGGGTTTTGGTTAACGGTAAGACGTATTTCGAGGTGCCATCCATGGGGCGGGCATGGAAATGACCCGGTTCCCTAGATTAAATTTACATGCACGGAAGCAACTGGCTCATTGTAAAATATGGCTGCATGATTATTAAAGTCTTCAGTAGAATCTGTTGTAAAAAACGATCTTTTTGCGTTTTTTGAACACTTTTTATCGATTTCCGGGTGGTTTTGGAGATATTTTGCTAAACTTTCAGCAATTATCTCTCCCT
>CAYLVR010000092.1:0-7054 GCA_964387165.1 uncultured Chitinophagaceae bacterium
ATTGTGCAAATATGCAATTGTATTTTTGCAAGGTAAAGTCATTCGGCCTAATTAACCCTATAGTGTTTTTATGCCACGAATGCACGAGTAAATGTGTCAATAATACATTAAACATTCGTCTCCCGTCCGATCAGTCAGGCATTGACAGGTGGTTGTCCTTTTTTTTCATACACTTTCAGGGAAACTCTACATATCTGTAGTATCCAATCAGTATTACAAGTCCGCAGGTTTAACTATACACTCAACTCTTGCAAACGAATTGGCTGAAAGCATAAGGAAGAAAAATAAAACGGTATTTCTTATCATTATAATTTAAAATCCTCATTTTACGGTTTCTTAATACTCTTAACACCCGTATTCCCACCCTCTTCCAAAATAATATCCAGAGGTTTATTTTTTTTCCAATTACCTCTGGTAAAGTCAGGAACACCCATTAAGACTGAATTATTTTTTACAGATATTTCACTTAATGGGAAAACAGAACTCCAGGAAGCTGCATCATAAACGTCCTGATCGAATGGTAACCCATTACGCAAACAATCTATTGTTCGCCAATCCATCATAAAATCCATACCTCCATGACCTCCCACTTTTTTAGCCAATTCGCCTATTTTTTTTACAATGGCCGGTGTAAATTTCTCTTCTACCTGCTTCATTTCTTCATCATTGAACCATCCTTTGTGGTTGGTAGAAATACGGCCCGGCAAAGGATATTTCTGTACTGTCCCCTTGGTTCCGCTTACAAGATGCAACCTGGAGTAAGGGCGGGGAGATGTAACATCATGCTGAACCATTATAGTTTTACCTTTATTTGTCTTTATAATTGACGTATTCATATTCCCTCTGTAATGTCTGTTAGAAAACTGCTTATAAAAATCATCATCCTCAGCCAGTTCATTGACACGTTTCTCAAGCATAAAGTCTGACGAAGACATAGAAACAAGATGGTTCATTTTATCTCCTCGGTTAATATTCATAATTTGGCACACAGGCCCTAATCCGTGCGTAGGGTATAAATTGCCTCTTCGTTCCGCATTTCCCCTGAGCCTCCACATCTCCCATTTGCGTTCCTTTTGAGTCAGATTATCCATCAGGCAATGAATATAAGCTCCTTCACAATGAATGATTTCACCGAAGAAACCCTGACGAGCCATATTCAGTGTCAATAATTCAAAAAAATCATAACAGCAGTTCTCTAACATCATGCAATGTTTTTTAGTAGCTTCTGACGTTTCGACTAACTGCCATGCTTCATCTATTGTTGTAGCCGCAGGAACTTCCACGCAAACGTGTTTACCCTGTTGCATTGCATATACTGCCACCGGAGTATGCAATGCCCAATGTGTGGCTATATAGATTAAGTCTATATCTTTTCTTTCACAAACGGCTTTCCAGTCTTCTTTACCCGTATAGATATCCGGCTTCTGTCCGGAATTTTTTATACGATTGAGTGCAAAAGCAATACTGTCAGGTACAAGATCGCATACGGCCTTAAGTGTTACATTCTCAATTTGGCTCATTCTATACACCGCAGCCTGCCCTCTGTTTCCCACTCCAACAAATCCTATACGCACATTATCAATTTTCGGCGCCCGATAGCCACACATATTAAATGTTGAGTCTCCTTTCTCTGGTAAAACAGAATGATCAACGCTATAAGCTAATGACCTTACAGGTTGCAACAAAGTTCCCAAACCAAACATTCCACCTTTTTTAATAAAATCTCTCCGTTTCTCTTTCATATTTAAAATATTTTTATAATGATTAGTTTTAGAAAGTTTTAGATTTAATTATTCTTATGCAGGTTTTTAATCTTCTCCAGTGAAGCAGCCATGCTCTTAACTTTTTCAATATTCTCTGCTGATAAATTTTTTGTTTCCTCCGGATCTTGAGAAATATTATAAAGTTGTGGTTGACTTCTATTTCCCAGGTCTGTTACAGGATTAGTATAAAAATTGTACTCTGGCTTCATAGCCGGTTCAATATATTTCCAGCCGTCTTCTACTATAGATAATGTCGTATTCATATTTTGCTGAATAATATACTTACGCCCCTGATTATTTCGGCCCAAAAGCACATTAGAAAGATTTCTGCTGTCTTCCGTCAAATGATCAGCGCTTTTATTACCTATTATAGATGCTATGGATGCTAATATATCCACTTGGCTGAACAAGGCCTCTGTTTTCCCATTCCTGATTTTTGAAGGCCATCTGATAATAAAAGGCACTCTTGTGCCTCCTTCAAAGGCGCTGTATTTACCTTCCCTGAGAACACCGGATGGTCTGTGTTCTTTTAAATTTGTAACAGAACCATCATTATAGCCATCATCTAAAACCGGCCCATTATCACTTGTCAGAATTACTATTGTATTATCTCCAAGTTTCAAATCATCAATTTTATTCAGTATTTGACCAACAGTCCAATCGGCCTCCATAATTACATCTCCGTAAATACCAATTTTACTTTTCCCTGCAAATATCTTCCCGGGTACACGTGGCACATGCAGGTTATGAGTAGCCAGGTAAAGAAAGAACGGCTTAGCCTTGTTTTTGTCAATATAATCCAATGCTTTTTGTGTTATCGTTTCTGCTATTTTATCATCCTCCCACAGAGCAGATATTCCTCCGGTCATATACCCAATACGAGGAATCCCATTTATAATAGTCTGATCGTGGCCAAAACTTGGATACATCTTTACTTTCTTCTCATTTTTTTCATCTTTAGCATCATAACTCACAATGCTGTCAGGAGTTACATTATTATTGAAAATGGATGAACTATTGCCGATGGGTTTATCATAGCTAACCCGGATCGGGTCAGCCGGATCAAGTCCGGCTACCCTCCGATTTTCAACATAAACACACGGTACCCTATCTGCGGTAGCCGGCAAGATGAATGAATAATCAAAACCTACATCCTGCGGGCCCATCATGATCTCACTGTTCCAATCCGGGCCTCCACTGCCACCAAGGCCCAGATGCCACTTCCCCACCACTCCTGTTATATAACCTGCCGCCTTTAGTACTTTAGGTAAGGTTACCTGAGCTGTGTCAATGATCAATCCGGCATTTCCGGGAGCAATACCCACATCATTAATCTTTCCTACATTCCAAGAAATAGCGTTTCGCCAATGATACATCCCTGTTAATAATGAATACCTCGAAGGAGTACAAATAGAAGCGGTAGCATAAGCATTGGTAAACAACAAACCGCCATCAGCTATCTTGTCAATATTGGGAGTGCCAACATCTGTAGCCCCATAGCAACCCAAATCCCCATAACCTAAATCATCAATATAAATTGTAATGATATTTGGCAGTTGGACTTTACTATCCTTACATCCTGCTGTAAAGAAAAGCCCAAGAATAATGATACCTGCTTTTATTAATCTAAGTCTCATTTTCTAATTTATTTGGGTATTCGCTTTAAATCAATAAGACGGAAGAGGGTATTGAAGCTTCCTCATGCTTACTGGGTTTTCCTGCTAAAAAAATTCTAATTGATTGAATTGCTACTTTTTGAATGCCCTGGGATCAACAAACTCCCATTCTTTCTTAATAGATGGCTTGTGTTGATCTGCCACTATCTGGTTAGCCCTCCGAATTAGTTGCTTATTTCCTTTCCCCTTCGAAAGATCCTGGGTTTCGCCTGGATCTACTTTAAGATTGAATAATAACCATGGCGATCCGGGATTTTCCTTTAACCCGATTTTTACTGCTTTCCAATCACCCATTCTCACTGCTAACTGGCCGGCAGTTCCTACCGCACTTCTGCTACCTCTTGAAGGGAATTCAAAATATAAGAAGTTGTGCCTTTTTTGTTTAAATGACATCCCGAGTAATTCGGGAAGAATGGATATTCCGTCTGTTTCCTGTATTTCCTGACCCGTAAGATCAGCAAATGTAGCAAGCATATCATACTGAGCAGATGGCAAATCTGAAATAGAATTTTCGGGTATCCTGCCTGGCCATTTGGCGATAAATGGAACACGCATACCACCTTCAAAAATATCCTGTTTCAACCCTCTCAATCCTGATGCGCTATTAAAAAATGATGCGTTAACACCTCCGTTAAAGGTTGGGCCATTATCACTTGAAAAAATGACAATTGTATTTTTCTCCAATCCATTATTTTTTAATCCATCAAGAATTACCCCTATTTGATAATCTAAATAGGTTATCATCGCTGCATAGGTTGACAAGGGATACATTGCTGGAGCATACCTTTGTTGACCGTAGTACGGAGATTCGTCAAATTTTCCTATATATTGCTCAATGAATCTTTGCGGAGCCTGTAAAGAAACATGCGGGATAGTATAGGGCAGGTATAGAAAAAAAGGGCGCCGTTTATTTTCATCAATAAAAGAAAGAGCCTTCTCCGTCATCTTTGTTATAGCGTATTCGTTGCCTTTATAGGCATCAAAATCTTCAACTTTAGCTTTTATGGAGTCTAATGGAGTATGAACAAGAAAATACTTATTATTTAACGTATCCCACTTTTCATTTTCCCATAAATGGGTGGGATAATAATTATGCGCTTGCTTCTGATCAAGATAGCCATAGAAATAATCAAATCCTTGTTTATCGGGTGCGCCTGAACTATTTGCCATTCCTAAACCCCACTTACCTATAGCTGCAGTTCTATATCCTGCATTTTGAAATAATTTTCCCATAGTGAATGTGTCTTCTGGTAATGGTAATTGCCCTTTTTCTTCATTGTCAGCAAATCCACCTCCTTTCATTTCAGAATTGCTCCTTATATATGCATGTCCGGCATGTTTACCAGTCAACAAAATGCATCTGGAGGGAGCACATACCGGAGCGCCGGCATAATGTTGGGTAAATCGCATTCCTTCTTTAGCTAAACGATCAAGATTCGGCGTCTTAATCTTTACCTGTCCGTAAGAGCCTATTTCCCCATATCCCAAATCATCGGCGTATATGTATATAACATTAGGTGGTTCGTCCTTATAATTCTGTGCTGAAATCTCGCTAAGAAAAAAAACCACAGAAAATAAAAAGCATAATTTTTTCACTGTAATTTTATTTTAAATTTGAATTCTTATCTACTTCACTCTGTGGTACAGGCCATTGATAGTCCTCCATTCGAAAACGTTTTTCAGTTACATACCACCTATGATATGGATCAACTTGCCCGCTAGGAGCTTTTGCCAGTTTGTCTGCATTTGGAAACGGAGCTCCATAAAAATAACCGTTCAACACGCTATCAGCAATTTGCCACCTTAACAAATCCCAATAACGCATACCTTCGAAAGCTAATTCTATCCTTCGTTCCTGCCTTACTTTTGTAAGTAATTCGGAAGGTGCCATTATCGCTATTGGCGGCATATTAACAGAAGCCCTTCCACGAACTTTATTTATACTGATATCTAAAACACCTTGAGAAATCTGGTCTCCGGCCTCAATTTTTGATTCTAAATAGCTCAACAATACCTCTGCATAACGAATAATCGGTAAGTCTATCCCTGTATTAGCCAAGTTTGGAATCGAAGATGCGTTGTCGGGTACATATTTTTTAAGGGCATAACCGGTTTGTGTAGCCTGTTTACCTGCCCCAAGCTGATCTGGAGATGCCGAGATATTGGGATCACTTATATAAATTCTCCCCCCAACGGTATCTCCATTACTTGCAATTGAGTATCTCAATCGCGGGTCCCTATTTTGATTGATTTTACTATAATTAAATCTCGGATCACTATAAGAAAAGGGTGAACCATCATCAAAATCATAAGATTCTACCAGGCTGCCCAGCGGATCAAACCTGACAAACCCGCTCAATATTGCTGGCGTAGCCGTTTTTAGCATGGTAGTAGGTGAAAGATCCTGTGTATAACGAATGCTAAATATTAATTCACTACTTAGCTCATTCGTTCCATCAAAAAGGCTGGAATAATTCGGGTCTATGGCGTTATCTCCAAAATCAATAATTTCCTGATAAACCTGAACGGCTTCCGTCCATTTTCTTTGCGCCATATATACACGTCCTAAAAAGGCTAATGCTGCCTGTTTATTAGCCCGGCCAAATTCAGATGTTGGCACATCCTTATATCGTGGCAAGTATTCACTACTTTCAGTAAACTCATCTTCAAGGAACGAATATATTTCACTTCTTTTAGCTTTTTTTACATTATTTGCTTCTTCGGGAGATAATACTTCTAATACCAAGGGAACATCGCCAAAATATTGAGACAGGTAAAAATACATACATGACCTAATGAATCTCGCCTCGCTTTTATAACGTTTCTTCGTATCCTCAGCGACCGGTGACGTTTCAGCATATTTTAAGAAATTGTTGCATTTAGCAATTCTAAGATATGCTTTGTTCCAGAGTTCTAACAAGATATCTAATGAAGGAGTCATGGTTCCATTGGTTAGTTTGTTATTTGAAACATTTTCCCCCCGCCTGTCATAGGCATTATCTGTACTTTCATCCAGATCAAGAAAGCCGCTCCAAAACCACCAATCAGGCTTCTGGGCCGTTGCAGTACCGGGTGTTAAATAGAGCCCTGTTAAAGCCATAAAAACATTCGATTCGCTATTATAAAAAGTAGAACTGCTAAATTGATCTTTTGGTTCCTGATCCAAATACTTTCTACAGGAGCAGATCGTCGTTCCACAGAACATGATCAATAATATCCGCCACAAGTGTTTATTATATTTTCTCATTTCTCTATTATTTTAATACATTAAAATGCTACGTTTACTCCAACAGAGTAGTTAGCAAGTATTGGATAAAAAAATTGTGTAAGATTATTTAGTTCGGGGTCAAACCCTTTTCTATACTTATCCCACCGTAAAATATTTTCTGCGCTAATGAAAACGTTTGCCCGCTTTAGTCCGGTGTTGTAAGATTTACCTAAAGAGATATTGTATCCTATTTGAATATTTCTAACTTTTAAATAATTTGCGTTAAGTATCCAAAAGGATGACATTTGTGTGTTGGGGATCCCCCCATTGGGTACTATTTGAAGCCTGGGATAAATTGCATCAGGATTGGGATTTTCAGGGGTCCACCTCCCATCTGCCATCCATCG
>CAYLVR010000092.1:7064-9179 GCA_964387165.1 uncultured Chitinophagaceae bacterium
CGCTGGATATCTCCCTGGTTAAAAAAGGCCCAGCCTGTCTGATTGCCGAGAAAACCCTTTCCTCCGCCGACTCCCTGAAGCAACATTTTTAAAGATACTTTGCCGTAGTTTAACCCAATTGTCAAACCAAAATTATATTTGGGAATCTGACTCCCTAATACGACTCTGTCGTACTCAGAAGTTATTATCCCGTCTGGTTTCCCATCAGGCCCGCTAATATCCTTATACTTGATGTCACCAGGTTCAGGGTTAGGGTTGAGCTTCTTTTGATCAGGATAATTATCTATATCATTTTGGTCTATAAATAACCCATCTGCTACGTATCCATAATAAGCCAACATAGGATACCCCACAAAAAGGTCAGAACCATTCCCAATAAGCCCGTTAGGCTGCAAAACATTTCCAAGGCCTAAGGTTATCACTCTGTTATCTACAGTTGAGAAATTCGCATCTAAGCTATAGCGTAATTTGCCAACTTTATTCTTATGCTCTAAAGTGAATTCCCAACCTTTATTCTGCAATTTGCCCATATTCTGAGGACCTATATCCATTCCCAAAATAACAGATGCACTGGTTGAAGGTTTAAACAAGATGTCATAAGTATGACGATCATAATAGGTTGCACTGAAAAATATTTTCTCTCCCAATAAAGTAACGTCTATGCCTACATCAGATACTTGTGTTGTTTCCCAATGTATGGTTGGGTCAACATATTCCGTCTGGAATACCCCCGGATAAGGTATGTCATTACCGAAAGTATAGCTTCCGCCAGCTACCAATACCGATTGGTATGGATAATTCGCAATGTTTTGATTACCCAATTTACCAATCGAAGCTCTGAACTTAAGATCAGTCAACCAGGGTATTTTGTCTTTTATAAATTTTTCCTCAGAAACTCTCCATCCAACAGCTACAGATGGGAAAAAACCAAATTTTTTCCCAGGAGGGAATCTGGATGACCCATCATAACGAAATGCGGTATTCAATAGATATCTGTCCTTAAAGCTATAATTGAATCGCCCAAAATAAGACTGAATGGCCCACTCATAGCCTGATCCGGTGGACTGTTGATTACCGGGCGCTCCAAGAACTAATACCGGGAGATTATTATCTGGCAAATTATCCCGGAAAGCACTAAAGTTTTTATTTACTTTTGTTTCAAATGAGTAGCCAAATAATAAATGTAATTTTTGTTCCCCGAAAGTCTTATCGTAGTCTGCTAACCCCTGAATCGTCTTGTACAAATATTTGTCAACTGCTTCAGTAAGTTGGGAAGGGCCATTTGTTATATTCTGATTGATTCTTTGGGTTGCACGAAAAATCGTTGATTGAGAATTATAGTTTTCATAACTGCTCATTAGCGTTAATACCAACGATTTTACAGGAGTCCATTCAACATTAAGATTACCATTAAGATCAAAGTCGTTATTCTTAAAAAACGATTTCGAATCTAACCAGGCTACCGGGTTACCATCGTTCCCTACCCCTTTACCCCAATCGCCATTTGAGAGCTTCGCAGGTAGAACAGATGGAAATCTAAAAGCGCCACCAATTAAGGTTGCAACATCATTATACCCGCCCGAGGCAGAGGAATAAGGTTCATTTATTAAATTATTCGTTCCAAATATGCGTGATGAGATCTTTAAGTTGGGGGTAATATTCTGAGTTAAATTAAGCCTTACATTGTAAAGATCATTCCGGTTTTTGGGAACGATGCCTTCCTGCCTGGAGTATCCTAGTGAAAATAGGTATTGGCTGTTACTGCCGCCTCCACTAAAAGAAATATTATGTGATGCTTTACCAGCGCTTTTCTTAAGGATACTCTTTAGCATATTTTCGTTGGGGTAGTTATCCGGGTCGGTTCCATCGCGAAACTTCAAAATATCCAACGCTGAATAAACCTCTTTTCCGCTTGCTTCATTATAAAGTTCTGCATACTCCCATGAGTTTACTTTTTCAGGTATAGAAGTTGGCTTTTGTATGCCATAATATCCGTTGTATGTTACCTTGATCCTCCCTTCTTTACCCGATCGGGTTGTGATCAGGATTACGCCATTAGCACCCCGGGCTCCATATATTGCAGCACTCGACGCATCCTTCAAGACAGAGATACTG
>CAYLVR010000092.1:9189-12872 GCA_964387165.1 uncultured Chitinophagaceae bacterium
TCTGGTTAATATTGTTGAATGAAGCAACTTGTACTCCATCTACTAACACTAATGGAGCTGCATCGGCGCCAAAAGAGCCTACACCTCTAATGTTTATTGTTCCCTGGTCGCCCCCTGGACGACCAGTAGATTGACTAACTGAAACTCCAGGTATTAAGCCAGTAAGAGCATTAGACAATTTAGCCGTTGTTCTACCTTCTAACGCCTTATTGTCTATTTGCACCACCGATCCAATCAGCTCCCTTTTCTTCTGTGTTCCATATCCCACCACTACCACATCACTTAATCCCGCAACCTCCAACTCCAATATAACATTCACTTCCGTTTGATTACCCACATTCACTCTTTTGGTTTGATATCCTATACTCGAAAATTCAAGTACAATACTCTTATTGCCGGGCACCGTAAGGGCAAAGCCTCCTTCACTGTTTGTGGTAGTTCCTGCCTGTGCGCCTACAACGATCACGGATACATGCCGCAAAGGTTCTCCTTCAGCGTTGGTAACTTTTCCTTTTACAATATTGGTAACAATGCCCATGACAGGCTCATTGTCAGATACTTTTTTCTCAAACGCAACCCTCATGTATAGCATGATCGTTTTATCTTCGATCTTGTAGGCCAATGGCTGGTCTTTCAGCATGATATCCAGAAAATCCCGGAGCGGGACACCGTGTACCGAAAGAGTAACAGGTGTTGTTCTGCTGAGATCGGAATGATTGTAGAATACAACATACCCGGTTTGCTTTTTGATAGCGGTAAAAACTTTTTTTAATTCAACATTTTTACCTGATAAAGTAATCGTTTGAGAAACGCCCCTGGCATACACATTCAGAAAAGCAGCGGTTAAAAGGAAGATCGTTAGCTTCATCACTAACAGGGTTTTGGTAAGGTTACTGTTTCTCCACCAGGGAATACGGCAACCATGAACAATTTTTTGCATAAATTGCACTTGTTTAGTTGTAAAGAAATTCGTTTGTACTACGGTTTTAGACCAACTAAATGCGCCGTTAGGCAATGCCGGAAGTGCTTCGAACCACCTCCGGTTTTTTTTATTGGTACTCCGGTAATTTTTTAGTAATTGTTCATGTTTTATTTTTTTTAATTTATTAAATGATGTTTCTGTGCTATCGTGAAACGGCAAGCGCCAGGCTTTTCCCGTAGGGCTATCAGCCTTCAGCACCTTTCTGATTTTCTTTTTCGAATTTTAGATTTACCCGTCACGGCGGACAGGTTTGGTTCTTGTATTTTGTCATTTGGTGCTTTATAGCTATCGGCTATCCTGTCAGCCATCAGTCATTCACTACTTACGGCATTACGATCAACTGGTTCCCTTCTTCGATCCGAAAATGAACACCGGCGCGTTCGAGTCCATTCAGAAGCCCTGCCAGGCTCACATTCCGGCTCATTTCACCGCCAAAGACCATTTGGGGTATACCCCCTTCATACACCACTGTAATGTTGTACCAACGGGAAAGCTGCCGCATTACTTCTTCTAAGGAAGCATTCTCAAAGTTGAATAACCCGTTTTTCCATGCCATTACCTGGTCTGTATTTACCGATTCATTTAATTTTATTGTTTGATGATTCGTTATTTCTGCCTGCTGACCGGGCTTTAAAATCACATATTCCGGAGCTTTACCTGCACCTAAAAATGATGCCTGTATGCTTCCTTCCAGTAGGGTAGCCCTTATGGCCTTCTCTTCTTCATAAGCATTAATATTAAAGTGAGTACCCAAAACTTTCACCTCAGCCTTATCGTTAATTGTAACGTGAAAAGGCATATTCTTCATTTTGGCCACCTCAAAATAAGCCTCGCCCGAAACTTTAACCCGGCGGGAATCCCCGCTAAAAAAAGCAGGATATGTGATAGAGCTTGCCGCATTTAGCCAAACGCTTGTGCCATCAGGTAATACCAGTTGAAACTGCCTGCCTTTAGGAGTTGTCATGGTATTATACAATATTTCTCCCAGGCTCGTTTTCCAGGCGTCATACACTAACTGACCATTCTTTAATTCTACTTTTGTTCCGAGCTGGGTTGCTACCACGCCATCAGCAAGGCTATCCAATACCACTTCACTACCATCCGCCAGTTTCAATATAGCGCCGTTTTTCCCGGGTGGAACATCTATACTATGTTGAACTGCGACAATACGCTCCTTTTCCTTATTACTCAAGAGCCACCACGAAGCTGCTCCCGCCAGCATGAAAAATATTACTGCTGCCGCCCGCTGCCAGTTCCGTACAAAAATCTTTTTAGCTGCCACCATCGGGTGTTCTGCAAGGTGATCGCTTTCATTCAGCTTTTTAATTTTCTGCATTATCCCCTCAGTAATAGCTGTCTTTTCTTCCTCCTGCTCCTCAAAAAAGTAGGTATCATTCATGAAGGTTAATAAAAGCTCCTCATCAAGGCAGGCCAGATTTTCCGGATCATCAAGCGCATGCTTCAATTGCATCCAACCTTCACGGGACAGGGTCCCGGCCACATAATTATCTATCAGGTCAATAAATTTCGATTTATCCATACAATCTGTCGCCTTAAAATGGCAGCTTTATTAATTAAGACGCAATTCGGAGGGGCAGGTACAGGTGTGCGGCCGATTTTTTTTCCGGATCATAAAAAACGAACCAGGAATGAAATAAGAACGGCTCCAAAAGCAGCGTCTTTTAAAAACATGCGTAAAAAATTTAATGCAGCCGCCATATGGTATTTTACCGTACGCTTGCTGATTTTCAGTCTGGTGGCTATTTCCTCCTGGCTTAACTGTGCGTTTCTGCTTAAACTGAAAACCATACGTTGCTGTGGGGGCATTTGCGCTATCGCGGCAGAAATATGTTTTTCCAGTTCCTTGGCTTCAAGCGTATTGTCGGGGCGGATAATTTCATGCAGCATATCCTCATCCTGTAAGCTCACCCGGTTAATAACACGCTTACGTATGGCTGAAACCAGGTAATTGCGGCTGATGATAAAAAGGTAAGCAGGAAAATCCTGCACTTCAGGCAGCCTTTCCCTTTGTATCCAAACCTTGATGAAGATATCCTGCACCATCTCAATTGCTTCGTCATAGAACTTGACGTAAGTAAGCACATGAGAAAATACCTGCCCCCTGTACTCGTCCAGCAATAATGCGAATGCTTGTTCATCTCCTGCTGCTATCTTTGCCAGCAGCGCACGGTCGGTATGCATTTTTTTTCTGCTCAAGGAAAATTTTTATTGATAAAATAATCAGCAAACCTAAATGAAAAACATGAAGGTAAGTCTGATATGGAGTATAGGGTTACGCAGAATAACCCCGGTTCAAATAGAAGCCGTATTTTATAACAAACTGCTGTGTTCAAAGATCATCCGCTAAAGAGAAGCTGAAATTTGTGGTGCAAAACGCCAAACATTAATTAGTGCATGCTTGAAAAATGGAAAAATCAATACAGGCTCCTGATCTAATAGAATTTTCTGAAACCAGGTGCTCAACTTTTAATCAAAATATAATCCAATGCCTGCAACTCATATTTCATAATTGGTGATTTCGCAACAATGGCACAAGGAAAAACACGTTTGTGGCTTCGCGTGTTAGTGACTAAACTGCTTTTTTATGATCCACCCGGAAAATACACACATAACCGCCTCCAGTCCCAAAGCATAGCAAGCGTAAGCCGGCTATCCACACTTATTCACAGCTATTCACATT
>CAYLVR010000093.1:0-4420 GCA_964387165.1 uncultured Chitinophagaceae bacterium
CCTGCATTAGGATACAGGCGATAAAAATGTGCATTGGTAGTAGTTGGTGTCCAAAAGTCTGTGTTTTGTGCCAGGATATCGAAGTATTGATCTTTCCATGGTTGTGTGAAAGCATTATCTGCCCAAAACTGTCGTTTACCAATACCATTTAAAAAGAAAGAAAAGTCAAATCCTTTGTAGGATACACTTCCATTTACACCAAAGCGATACCGATGACTGGTATTACCAATAACTCTTCTATCACCGGGATTATCTACAGTATAATCACCCCAATTAATTTTACCATCCCCGTTCAAATCTACATAGGCCATATCACCAGGATTTTGATTTACACCTTCAAAAGGCACCCAACCAGCTTTTATACTTTCCTCTGTTAATTGCCCTCCTTCAAGGGATGAATTTAATCCTGTAAAATGATTTACCTGATACAAGCCATTACTTACAAAACCCCACACTTCTCCTAAGTTTTGGCCTACATAATAGCTCCCTAAATTTTTTGTAGGGTTATCATATTTAGTAATAATACCCCGATCGTCTGACAGGTTAGCATTGATGGTATACTGTACATCTCCTATACGTTCATTCCATCCTAAATTCAATTCAAATCCTTTTGTTTTTAAGTCAGCAGCATTGGTTTGTGGTGCACTTGTACCTAATATCGCAGGTAATGGTCTTGCAGGTGCAATCATTCCCGTTGTATTTCTTACAAAATAGTCGAAATTAATACTTAACCTGTTTCTTAATGCAGTAACATCTAATCCATAGCTTAAGGATGTTACTTTCTCCCATGTAAGGCTATTACTTATAAGACCGGGTGTCCCAATACCTATAAAAGGAATACTATTAGGCGTGTTTAGCCAACCTGAATTATATGAACTCATAGTGGCAATAGCAGGATAGTAATTGTTTCCTACAACCTGATTTCCTATTGCACCATAACTAAATCTTGGTTTTAAAGTGTTGATCATTGGCTTGAGCGATGACATAAAATCTTCACTCATCATATTCCAACCTATAGATGCTGAAGGGAAAAAACCAAACCTGGCCCCTGAAGGAAAACGTGACGAACCATCATACCTGCCACTCAACTGTAATAAATATTTACCTCTATAATCATAATTAATTTGTCCAAAGTATCCCGAAACTGCGTACCGATAAAATCCGTCTGAACCATTTACTACTCCACTTGCTGTACTTATTGATGGCGCAGAAAGTGATAATAGGCCGGGGCGGGATATTCCTGTTGTAGCAAATTCGACATACTCCTGATTGGTCCCTACCATAACATCAACATGATGATCGTTCAATTGGGTGACAACATATTTACCATACAGATTGAATATTTGATGATTTTTTTCAGAGCTATTCTTATAGTAGCTTGTTTGTGCCTGCGCATTGGGGCTTAATGGCTGATGGGTTAAATACTCTGCATGAATCGTCCGGATTAAAGGATTATTATCAGCCCTAGTAACAAAATCGTTAGTTTTTTCAAATGTGTATTCACCTGTAATGGTAAGGTTTCTAACAGGCTTGAAATTCAACTTCGTTGAAAGACGCAGTTGATCTCCATATAGCAATTGCGGGTTCTGTAATTGAACCATATTGTTTTGGCTTTGATATGGCAAATACATCATTACTCCATTAGAAAGTACAGAGTCATAACTAACAGGAGTAAAACTTGGCTGTGTTACCATCGCATAAAACGGATAGTCAAACCCTCCTCCCGGATTTGTCCTATTGTAATTATTATACATAATCTTAGCGCCAAAATCTAATGTGGAGCTTAATTTTGCTGTAAGCGAGTTATCCGTTGACCATCTTTTAAACCTATCGCTATTACCAACTACTACACCATTTTCATTAACCAACCGTATAGAAGATCTAAAGAAAATTTTATCTGAACCACCAGTGGCAGAAAAATTATGATATTGCTCTTTTCCTCCTTCAAAATATTCAGCAAACTGATCATACGTTTTTAAAGAATATCTTGCGCCACCCACTTGCACAATTCCATTGCTTGGAAAACCAGAAGGGTCTGCTTCATATTGATCCAAAAGCGATTCATAGGTATCCATATTCTGGCCAGGCCAAAAATTGGCTTGCCCTATACGCTTCATCGTATTTACCCACTCCCGAGTAGTTAATTTTTTGGGTAGTGTACTAACAAAAGTTGGAGAATAGCCTGCAGCATACTCAAAAGAAATTGGTTGATTCAGTTTTCCCTTTTTAGTAGTGATAAGTACTACACCAAATGCAGCCCTTGCACCATACAGTACCGAAGCAGAGGCATCCTTTAATATTGAAACACTTTCGAAATCAGCAGGATTAAGTAGAGAAATATCATCCATAGGTATATTATCCACTACAAATAATGGATCACCGCCATTAATAGAAGCCCACCCACGAATATTGAAACTTGGTTTGGTACCCGGCTGTCCGGAACCTATGGCAATATTAAGCCCAGGTATTGCACCCTCTAATGCTGCACCCGCATTACTTATGGGACGGTCGCGCATAACATTATCCATCTTAACTGATGTTACCGCATTAGAAATTTTAGATTTATTCTGAGAACCATACCCTACAACCACCACTTCCTCTGAGGTTTTTATGTCTAAATCTAGCGTGACATTTATGGTTGACTGAGCGTTTATTTCAATTTCTTTATCTATATATCCGGAGTAACTGATAACTAGTACCCCGTTAGCAGGAGCATTGATAGTAAAATTGCCGTCCTTATCCGAGACAGCAGTGGCTGTTCCATCTTTTACAGAAATGGTCGCCCCTTCTAAAGGCGTTTCCCCACCTTTAATTTTACCCGTAACAATATTTGTTTGGGCAAATACTGTTACAGAAAAGAAAAGCAGGCATACATACGCTATGCCTTTGACAAGCAGTTGAAGTTTCATTTGTGTGTTTTTGCTTTTAGAAAAGATCTCAATTGAAGTGTTGTTTCAGAAGGTAAACTAGGTGCGTTCCAACAGCAACGGCCAATAAAAATTAAGTTAAACCGCTCAAAAAAAGAAATAAGCATAGCCTGCAGCAGAAAAAAAGATATCGAAGTTGATATATAAGTATTGGCAAGCACGCTTGATAATTTCAGCAATTTTAAATCAGTGATGCAATCTTAAAATGACCGAGAGGCTTAATTGTTTCAAAAAAACTTCACGGGTATTTTAAAAACCGAAATTAGAATTGTCTTTTCTAATCAATAATTCTCATCATATCAAAAATTATTCAACCTGTATCATTGATCGGCTTAGCTGATATGCTATGTAAAGTGATCTTAGGTAAGGTAGCAGAAGAAATAAATAGGTATCATCCGTCCTTATGGGCTTCATCTTTGAGCAATCATCGACTGTAACTAAAACACTTCTTTTGATTGAAATAATTTGAATTAAGAATGAAACAAACACAATGCTGCAATCATTGATCCTTGCTTTTATTTTGTAACAACAATGATTGCACAGATGAAACTATTCAATGCCATTAATTCATTCTATCGTGTCGTCAACAGGTGCTTGTTTCTTTATTTCAAAATCAAAAGATATGCAATACCGCAATGACACAAGCGCTTCTTTACTTAGTGTATTTAAGGAGCTATATCCCGGAAAAGCAGAACCCTTACTTGTCCGGTCACCGGGTAGAGTAAATATTATAGGAGAACATACAGATTACAACGACGGCTTTGTATTACCAGCTGCAATTAATAAGGCTGCTTACCTATCTGTTAGTTTAAGGGAGGATTGCGAGATTCATTTAGGAGCTCATGACCTTCGGGAATCTTTCTCAATTCATATAGATGACATCAAACCTATTGGTGAGATTAGCTGGCCCAACTATATCCTGGGCGTGGTCAACGAATTCAGAAAAAAAGAAATTCCTGTAAAAGGATTTAATGCAATATTGACCAGTGATGTACCCATAGGCGCAGGTCTTTCTTCATCAGCAGCCGTAGAATGCGCAACAGCTTTTGCTTTAAATGAATTATTGCAAACCAATATACCCAAAATGGAAATGGTAAAAATGGCCCAGTTTGCGGAGCATACTTACGCTGGTGTACAGTGCGGTATTATGGATCAGTTCGCAAGTATGATGGGCAAAAAAGATAAGCTTATAAAATTAGATTGCCGCTCCCTGGAATATGAATATATACCTTTTATACTGGAAGGCTATAAACTTGTCTTGTTTGACAGCAATGTTAAACATTCACTCGCTTCTTCTGAATACAATACCCGTCGTAAACAATGCGAACAGGGAGTTGCGTGGGTAAAAGAAAAATATACTGATGTAAAAAGCCTTCGTGATGTGACCGAGACAATGTTACATGAAAATGTGCAGCCTAAAGACGAGCTCATTTATCAACGATGCTTATTTGTGGTGCAGGAGATAAAACGATTACAAGAAGGTAGTGAAGACC
>CAYLVR010000093.1:4430-11770 GCA_964387165.1 uncultured Chitinophagaceae bacterium
GACCTCAAAACAGGAGATATACAGGCACTCGGCAAAAAAATGTTTCAAACGCATGCCGGTCTATCAAAACTATACGAAGTAAGCTGTAAAGAATTAGATATACTGGTAACGCTGATCCAAAATAATCCTGCTGTGCTGGGTGCACGTATGATGGGAGGAGGCTTTGGCGGATGCACGCTTAATATTGTAAGAGAGGAGGCCATTCCTGCATTGGTAGAATTCGTTAGCCATAGCTATACTCTTCTAACTGGTCTGAAGTGTAAAACATACATAGCTCAAATTGAAGAGGGTACCGGGATCATTCATCCAAATAATTAAATACATGTTTGATATTAAAGAGCACCCCCATATAAGAAAGAATCTCCTTACAGGTGAATGGGTAATGGTATCCCCTCACCGCACCAAAAGGCCCTGGCAGGGAAAGGTAGAGACTGTACCTGATGACAACCGCCCTGCTTATGATGCCAATTGCTATCTGTGTCCCGGGAATAAAAGAGCCGATGGTAGTATGAACCCAGCTTATAGCGACTCTTTTGTATTTCAAAATGACTATTCTGCTATCCTGCCTGGAACAGTGGATGGCTTTATCAACGAAAGCAATTTACTAAAAGCTGAAAGTGTAAGAGGCATTTGCAAAGTAATCAGCTTTAGCCCGGATCACCAGCTTACCTTGCCACAGTTAAATTTATCAGCAATTGAAAAAGTGATCGATGTCTGGTGTGATGAATTTAACAGTATCAGATCTATTGATTATATTAAGTACATCCAGATTTTTGAAAACAAAGGAGAGATAATGGGTTGCTCCAACCCTCACCCACATGGACAGATATGGGCACAAAGCTCGATACCTGTGGAGATTGCCAAAGAAACCCAGCAACAAAAAAAATATTATCAGGAGCATTCAAGAAGTTTATTAGCAGATTATATTTCATTAGAATTAAAATTGCAAGAAAGAATTGTACTGGAAAACGAACACTTTGTTGCTGTAGTACCCTTTTGGGCAGTATGGCCTTATGAAACAATGATAGTAAGCAAGCGGCAAGTACAATATATCACACAATTGAGTAAAGAAGAGAAAAGCTCTTTTGCTGAGATTGTAAAAAAACTCACCGCTAAATACGACAATCTATTTCAGGTATCCTTTCCTTATTCATCAGGTTTGCATCAAGCGCCTGTAAATGATGGAGAGCATCCCGAATGGCATTTTCACATGCACTTTTACCCGCCGCTTTTACGGTCTGCTACCGTCAAAAAATTTATGGTAGGTTATGAAATGCTGGCTAACCCTCAGCGTGATATCACTCCGGAATGGGCCGCTGAAAAATTGAGAGCATTAAGCGAAATACACTATAAATACCAGTAGTGATTTTATAAATTCATGCTATGATCAAAAAAAAGTATGCTCGTAACTGGTGGATTGGGCTTTATTGACTCTCATTCGGTTGTAGCGGTCATTCATTTTACAGCTTCCAAAGCTCTAGGCAAATCTGCAAAAAACTTGAAATATTTTAGAAATAATCTTTTTTTACTTGCCAATCTATTTGAGATAATAAAAAACACGAGTGCAATCTTTTGATTTTTCATCGTCTGTCACAGTGTATGGTGAACCAGATGCATTGCCTGTTGTGGAAGAAGAATTTCCCATCTTAAAATATACGGTACAGTTATACTTTGCGCCCGCAAGTGCAAAACAAGCCAGCACCCTAATCCATTAGCCTCAGGAATATTGACAAAAGGAAAATCGAAATACTATTTGATAACGTGCAAGCATGCATTCGACGAGATTAGCACAGAAGATGTAGTCATACTAACAAGCATGGGCTTTACGGTTAGGTTTCCGGCGGAATTTTATTTCCTGAACGATGGGGCTACATCGGTTGATCTGGCCTTGACGAGTTAAAAGGTCATCAGTTGAATAAGCTGAAAAGCCTTTATGCTTTTCTTTCCTATAGGTTTATAGAGCTAACACACAACTTCGATACTGAACTTTTCTACATGCTATTTGGCTTCATCAGTATACAGACAACATTATTGGGAACCGTTTTTCAGGTAGAATCTTTTGGACACCTGACAAACTGCAGACACTATAAGAATTTTCCAAAAATCGGGTTTTGATTATTCAAGAAATATATCCCTTGAATACAATGTACGGAAGTATGGCTCTTTTAGCGATGAGTGGCGATATATCGGATTCTCCTATATGAAGGGCTTAAACAGAGGAGGGATATAGCTCTCCGTTCTAGTAAAAAAGTAGGACACCTATAACTATTATATTGTTCGGCATTATGATAGAAGAAAGACAGGAAAGAGGTTTTATCATTTGTACAAAAGTGAATTTGCTTGAACCTTTTTTTTGCGTTGTTACAAACAATTGTTACATAGTCAAACGCTATTTCCCGGTATTCACTTATATAGTTCGATGTTAGACCAGGTATATTTACCTTATCATCCTTCATTATAGCTATAGCGCAGGGTTAACACCATGAGTCTCCGTAGAGACAGTTACAGTCTATACCATACGAAATCTTCTACCTAACGCTCTATGCTATGATTTTTTTTGAATATACGTAACCAAAAACTGGTAGAAGACCTTTTAGACTGAGACAGAATAAGCAGTTCATCCTTTTTTTACCAAAAGGTGATGAATTTCCGGGTCATTGTAGATAGCACCCATTTCCGTTTCTACAATATTTTCAATATCCTGCCGTATCTGTAAATAATTTAATTGCATCGCACCAGAACTATGCTGCCCAGCAGATGGAATATCAACAAATTGATCGGTCTCCTTTTTTAAGCTTTCATGCTTATTCAGAATTGTCGCATGAAATAATTTTTGCTCAATCACTTCTTTTGGATCGTCTGCTACTGCGCCTACAAATTCACCGGAACTTAATGAAGATATCTTCGATGGTGGAACAGCAGCATCCAATTGTTTAGACCGGCTGATGGATGTGTCTGAACGATTAATGGAAAGGCTTGAACGATCCTGCATAATCTTCCCGAAACGATCGGATAGTTGCTTGGCTGACTCCCCAGTTACCTGACCAGAGATGACATTCCCGGTGATATTCATGATCACATCTGCCTGATCTTTCCCATAATCTTTTTTCAACTGGCTAAAGTCCTGTACTCCTAATGTTGTAGACACTTTGTTACTCCTTGCTGTTGCAATCAAAGAATCTATATTATTTAAATAGATTGTTGGAAACTCATCGAATACTAAACTACATTTCAATTTACCTTTTCGATTCACAGTCTTTATCAATCTAGAAACATACAAAGACAATACCGCCCCATATACTTGTTGTTTCTGCGGATTATTCCCTAAGCAAACTATCTTAGGTGCTTCTGGACTGTTTATATCCAATGTAAAATCGTTTCCGGATAAAACATAATACAACGATGGCGATACCAGCCTGGCCATTGAGATTTTTGCGGCTGCAATCTGTCCTTCCAACTGCTCCATTACATCATTCAAATAAGCCGATACAAATGGATTTATTAACGCTTCTATTTCTTTCTCTGTCCGAAGGATGGTGAAAAGCCTATCGTAGTCTATCTGCATCAGTTCTATTACATGCGGCAGGGTGCAATATTCTCCATTTTGATATTTGCGCAAGTACCATATAATCGCAGTAAGAAAATTAATGGGGGACTCGACAAAAAAGTCGCCTTGCTTTTTAATCCATTCCCTGTTTAACCCTAACATAATCGTTCGGGCCGATTCTGCGGCATCAGTAATATCTTCCATCGAGGCGGGTTCAAGTGGATTACAACGATGAATGATACGATCAAAGTCGATGAAGTAACAAGCGGATTTACCTGTATACTTATCCTGATTCTTTAGCCATGTATTGTAAGCAATCTTTGACAGATCATCGAACTTAAAATCGTACACGAGCATGGCGAAGCCTTTCTCGATGTGTTGCCGTATGACGTGCTGTATAACAAAATATGATTTGCCTGATCCTGGAGAACCTAACACTAATAATGCTCTAAATGGATTGATAATATTAACCCACCCCTTTCTACGCCGGCCTTTGACCCTATATTCTGTTGGCAGATTGACAGAGTATTCGTTCTCCAGCAACCGTTCCTCCTGCGGAAAAGATTCATTTTCTTTATTGAAAATGTCTTTCCTGTTCAACCGTTGTTTAATCACCCTTGATAGATAAGTTCCGCCCGTCAATATCAAGATAAAACCGATACTGGTGATGGCCATGTATAGCAATGCTATAGTACTTCGATTCATAACTAACCCGAATATGAAAGAGCTTGTCCAATAAAGCGATAAACCAGCAATCATATAGGCAATACCGGTTCGCCATCCAAGGTTCTCTTCTTTCCTCCCCTTTGCCCCAAACAGGGAAATAAAAAGCATCCCCAACGATAATGCTTTAGCTATCCAATCAGCATCGAACAGACCAGCTTTGCGAACATTGCGCAGCAAATTATCTGATAGGGTTGCTGTTAACCCCCATTCTTTAAATGCGCCATAGCAGGAGTAGTAAAAATGAAGTCCTAATAACACTAAACTCATGAGCCGTGTCATGTCTAGTATCTTCCGCAAACCCCGTTCGTCTTCTCCTGTATTCATCACTTACCCATTTATTCGTTTACGCTTTTTCTTTTTAGGTTTTCTCCAAGGATAAGGAACACCAGTCTCTATTGGCTGAAGAGCATTCGGATTATTCTTTTCAACTAGTTCTGATTGCTTTTCGTAACGGGTATTATCAGCATGTTTAACCGTTGGATTTATCAGGCTTTGATTTGCTTGGTTAACCGATGGCACAAGCAATGTTTTCCAGCAATAATCAGGTAGCAAGTTTTCTCCTTTCCAAATAAACCCTGATCGATGATCCACAAACACCATGTCTTTAATCTCCCCGCTCCTTCCCTGCGCTACTCTTACCGCAATACCTTGTGCCCTCAATCTTTTTTCAAACGTTTCAAAAGAGTATGTTTTACCAGCAACAAATGCTGACTTTAATTTAGTGTGAAAAGATTCGCTGTTGGCTTCCCGCAATTGCTCATTTCGAGTAAAGTTTTTACTGATATTTTTCAGCGTGGGTTTGTTTGATAATGCACTTGCTTTTATCGGTGCACTTAGTGGCTTGCTTAGTGCATCTAATACGACATACGACAATCCTTGTTGCTGCTTATCACTAGCTTGTTTTCGTGCTTCTATCACTCCAATATGGTACAAGGATAAAACTGCTTTTAACTCATCCAAAGATGCTGGTTTGTATTTTCCCAACGCTAATGAAACAATACGACTGACTGCCTGTTTAGTAGTCTCCTTTCCATAAATCGCTATCGTGGTACCAGTGGATAATTCTTTCTTTGCTCTTTTTGAATATTCTGCCGGAACAAGACTGTATTTTTCTTCAATCACTTTCCTCGTTTCTTCCGATTTAGTCCTACCCAAATTATGCATTGCAATTCGGCTACCATCCCAGCGGATATTGGTACTGACAATATGAATATGCGGATGCCCGGAATCCGAATGCTTATATACCAGGTACGGCTGATCGGCAAAACCAATTCCTTTCATATAATCGCTGGCAATCGCCAATAGTCTTTCGTTAGAAAAATTCTCTGATGGATCAAAGTTCAGGGACACATGCAGTGCATTCGTCGTTGTCCTTTCGTTTAAACTCATCAGCTTTTTAAACACTCCCAGTTTCTCCTGGCCTGTGAGGTTCGATGCTGCTACAATAAAATTTCTTGCCCCTAACAATTCCGCATGCTGTTGCCTTAGTTTTTGCTCATTGTATTGCAGTACACGATTGATGCTTTTTCCTGTTCTTATTCGCGCAACCATTCTCCAAAAATTTGCTGAATTTTTGCTTCAATTTTCATCTGCTGTTCCATAGTCTGTGCATATACTTTTTCCGCCGTTTTCGCCCATGCTACTACCTCCGGTATATGCTTCAACGTATGCAGTCTTTTCACGGCCTGATTCAGGTTATTTCCGATGGCTGATAACTGGTAATTCATATCCCGTAATACTGCCAGTCCGTCATCGAGCGATTGGCTTCTTGTGTAAACTGTTACCGGCTTATCCAAGAGTACTGCACGTACGTATTCACTAAGTTTGCGTTTGGTGGTTTTCTTAAAAGCTGTTTCTAATCTTTTATGCTCCTTTGGAGAAAAACGAACCGTTAGCCTTCTTGATTTTTGTTGGTTTGTATTTGCCTGCTTCGTCATCACTCACCTCCTATTCTATTTATTCCATGCGTTTGTCAGACAAACGTACATCTAGCTGTTTCCGGAAGGGGAAATGATACTAGCCTGTATGAAACCATTCATTCTGTTGACAGCTTAAAAGTACATTCCGGAATACGTAAAAGCATCAGCACCGCTTACTCTGTAGAGGTGTAAACGAATGAATGCCGGTAGCTTTGCTTTACAAAAAATACTCTTATGATGAAGCATGATGTGGGTGTCATCCTTGATACCGTTTTATCGACACCGGGAATGGAAGACACTGTAAAGTTGACAGTGAAGATTTCGCGCAAAAATTTATTGTTGTTGAGTAAATTAATTGCGCATGGACTAGATCCAAAAGTAAATGAGAGGCAGTTACAATTACTGTTAAAAACATTTTCTCTTGATGCCCAAAAAGAGTTGAACGATCTGACAACCGAACTACTGCAAAAAGCAGGGCTTATTACCGTACATGAAAAATTAAAAAGCCTCTACGATTCACAGCCCTAGCCTACTAAAAAAGGGGCTATAAAAGCCCCTCATCTGCGAAACTACAGTAGCTCTCTTTACTGATGATGATATGATCCATCAATTTCACATCAAGTAATTCAGCGGCTTTAGCAACTTTCTGTGTGAGGTGAATATCTGCATTACTGGGTTTCAGGTTACCCGAAGGGTGATTATGTGCCAGGATGATTCCAGAGACATTTGCTTTTATCGCCGCAACCAGTATCAGCTTCGGATCCGCCACCGTACCCGCTACACCACCTGAGGAAATCTCTATTAGACCCAACACCAAATTTGCCTTGTTTAGCAATAATAATTTGAACTGTTCAACAAACTCAATCTTGTCTTCGCTCCACAAGGACCTTAGTAATGCTGCTGCAGATTTTGCATCACTAATCTTCGGCCGTTCTGAAGCTTTTACTTTTGTTTTGTAAGTTAGTTCTACTTCAGCTACCTGCTGCCATGCTCCTGTTTTTACTACAGTTTCCATAATCTTTTTTTAATTGGTTAAGAAATTAATTATGGAGCTTAGCCCGGCCGGAGCCGAACTGGCGCAAGGAGGAACGCAATAAATGAAGGGGCTGTGTAAGGTGTTGTGTTTATGGCGTAGTTCCTTGCCAGCC
>CAYLVR010000093.1:11780-12858 GCA_964387165.1 uncultured Chitinophagaceae bacterium
CCTGTTGCAGGCGGAGGCCGAACTTCGTGCAACTGATTAATGCCTTCATCGTTTACTCAATCAAGCTCTCTTCCTGATTCGATATACCGCCTGTAAACAGCAAGGTAATCAACCCAAGCTGCCGCCGGAACGGTGGCAGCTTTTCGGGCTTTATCAATAAGGGCAGCTTTCGCTACCCTTATTAACTATGCTGTTTAATTTTTCATAAAATCCATACAGAGATCAAAGGCTTTTTGTGATCGTTGTTGTGCAGTACCACCATACAATAAGGATTTCAATTTTGCTTCTTCATCTTTATATGTTCTTACATTTTGAAAATAGCCGGTGATGCTATTGTAGACTCCGAATAAATTGCCTTTGGTGGTTTCCATTTGCTGTGTAGGGCTGCTCATGGCATATTCAAAAACAGCATCGCAGTTATTTACAAAGTAAGTAGACAGATCATCGAAATTTTCATTTTCAATTTTGCTGAGTACTTCTTTATTCGGCACCATTGCTAAGCGTATAAGTTGTTTTACCTGCGCGTCTGTCACCTTAACTTTTGTCCATTGATTGAAAATACTTTCTAACTGTACGGATAGTTGATTGGATATGCCCATCACTTTATGCGCCTGTTCCAATCTTTCTTTAGCACTGGCCGTGTGCCTGATTTTTATGGCATTACTTTGTTTGCGTAGTGCTGCGTTCAGGGTATTGTTACAAACAATCCGAACCGGTGTGAAGGCGGCGGTAATGCTTCCGAAACCATCATGGGAAGTTGTAAGAAAAACATACTGCTCTATTAAATCCTCCCGCCCTACTTTGATATAGCCGGGTAATTTGGCAGTAATAAAAATGCGTTCCCCTTTTCCTAATGCACCAGCAGTTTCATATTGGATACCATCACCACCCACTATGGCATCAAAAAAGTTAAAGGCTTCTGCATTTTGTACAATCTCGTAATCTTTACCCACAACCCCCAATATATCGCCTGTATCGGGGCGCATGGTAGCATAATGTGTGCGCACCCTTTTTGTAAAATCCATTGCCTGCCCTGCATCATTGTAATTCGTTGTGTATAGATCCTGTTTTACTACCT
>CAYLVR010000094.1:0-12749 GCA_964387165.1 uncultured Chitinophagaceae bacterium
CCAGGTAATATGCCCGGCGAAGAAGTATTATTATAAACAGGTTTCGGGAACGAATTATATTTATTATTAATTAATTTATTCACCTGCGGCCACTGGTTATTTTCTGTGATCCATTTTTCGCAACGCTGATCAATTGCTGCATTCATAAAAAATGCAAGAATAACGGGAGCCGGACCGTTAATGGTCATGCTCACCGAAGTTTTTGGATCACACAGATCAAAACCACTATATAATTTTTTTGCATCATCAACCGTAGCTATGCTCACTCCCGCATTACCAATTTTCCCATAAATATCAGGACGCTCATCGGGATCTTCTCCATATAATGTCACGCTATCGAACGCTGTGGATAAACGACTTGCCGGTTGTTCCGCACTCACATAATGAAAACGTTTATTAGTACGCTCTGGACCACCTTCGCCCGCAAACATTCTTGTAGGATCCTCGCCTTCACGTTTTAATTCAAAGACGCCGGCAGTGTATGGAAATTCGCCGGGCACATTTTCCTGTAGCTGCCATTTTAAAATATCACCCCAGTCTTTATATTTCGGAAGAATAACTTTAGGAACCCTTATACCCGAGAGTGTTCTGGAAGTAAGGTTTTGTTTAATAACTTTTCCCCGCACTTTATATTCAAAAAAATCACCGCTGTATTTTTGTTGTAATATGCTCCAGTTATCAATTAATTTTTTATTGGAAGAATGTAATTGTTCAGCCATCTCTTCTGTGGCTTTAATAATATCCGCATTTCCAGGTATTATTTCTTTTGCTCCTTCCAGCTTATATAAAGAAGACGCAATAGCCGCTTGTTCATTCACCCATTTATCATAATTACGGTTATTCTCTGCTATTTCAGATAAATAACGGACACGCCTGGGGGGAATAATGGCTACCGATTTTTCAGGGATCTCTATTTCATTATTTTCTTTTTCTTTGAATGCAAATCCTGTTTTCGTATGTAATACAGAAACAATCTTTTTAAATAACTCATTTACACCCGCATCATTAAATTGTGCAGCTGTTGTTCCTATTACAGGCAGTTCTTCATCGGTTGCTGACCATAACTCATGATTTCTTTTATATTGTTTACGAACATCATGTAATGCATCGAGTGCGCCCGCTTTATCAGATTTATTCATCACGATAATATCTGCATAGTCGAGCATATTTATTTTTTCCAGTTGCGATGCTGCACCATATTCAGGTGTCATCACATATAAACTGGCATCGCAGAAATCGAGGATGGCGGTATCGCTTTGTCCCACACCGGCAGACTCCAGTATCACTAAGTCATAACCTGCAGATTTACAAATATCAATAGCCTGTTGTACATAAGCGCTTAACGCAGTGTTATCATCGCGGGTAGCTAATGAACGCATGTATGCACGTGGATGAGAAATAGCATTCATTCTTATTCTATCGCCAAGCAATGCACCCCCGGTTTTTTTCTTGCTGGGGTCAACACTTATCACCGCAACAGTAATTGTATCGGATGCGTGTAAAAATCTTCTTACAATTTCATCGGTAACAGATGATTTTCCTGACCCCCCTGTTCCGGTAATTCCTAAAACAGGTGTTTTCCTTTGTGCTATATTTTCTTTTGATTCAATTCCTTCTTCTGCATTGGTAATTGCGCGGGCAATTCTTCTTATGTCTTTTATTTCGCCCAATGGTAATGCTCCGTTCCAGGAAGAGGCAGCGCTCCAATAAGAAGATTCCTGCGCGGCACGGCAATTATTAATTACGTCCTGGATCATTCCTTCAAGTCCCATTGCACGACCATCATCGGGAGAATAAATTTTTGTGATACCGTAATTATGTAGTTCCTCAATTTCTGATGGAAGAATAGTTCCACCGCCTCCACCAAATATTTTAATATGCCCGCAACCGGATTGATTGAGCAGGTCCTTCATGTATTTAAAGAATTCAACGTGCCCACCCTGGTAAGAAGTAATGGCTATGCCATGCGCATCTTCCTCAATGGCACATTCAACAATTTCATGAACGCTGCGGTTGTGACCCAGATGAATGATTTCTGCCCCTTTGGATTGCAGGATACGGCGCATGATGTTGATAGCGGCATCATGTCCGTCGAACAAGGAAGCAGCGGTTACGATCCTAACTCTTTGTGATGGATTTTCAGGCATATATGCCAAAATTAGTGTAAATAACTAATGAGTGTTAGTCTTGTTATTTTGCCCTCTCATATTGCACAGGCCAGATAACGTCAACGCCCAGTTCTTTAGCCGCATGGAATGGGAAATAAGGATCTCGGAGAAGCTGCCGGGCAAGGAACACCAGGTCGGCGCGGCCCGATGAAATAATATCCTCACACTCTTGTGCCGTTGTTATCATTCCAACGGCCCCGGTCATTATACCAGCCTCCTTTTTAACCTTTGCAGCAAATGGCGTTTGGTATAATGGTCCCACATCTATTTTAGCTCTATAAATATTTCCCCCACTCGAACAATCAATCACATCCACTTCTTTCTGTTTCAGGATTTTTCCCAGTTCAACTGAATCATCAATACTCCATCCCTTTTCGGACCATTCCGAAGCAGATATTCTTACAAACAATGGATTTTCTGCCGGCCATGATCTTTTCACTTCATCAATTATCTCTAATAAAAACCGGGTCCTGTTTTCAAATGATCCTCCGTAATTATCTGTACGAAAATTACTTGTGGGCGATAAAAACTCGTTAACAAGATATCCATGAGCAGCATGAATTTCAACCACTTTAAATCCCGCATCCTTTGCCCTGCGTGCAGCAACTCCAAACATTTCTACAAGAGAAGAAATTTCAAGTACAGATAATTCATGTGGCAACTGGTCTGTTTCTTTAAATGCAACCGGTGATGGCGCTTCAGGTATCCATCCGTCTTCATCAGGAGAAATATATTTATTTCCCAGCCAGGGTGCGGACACACTTGCTTTTCTTCCTGCATGTGCCAGCTGTATTCCGGGTACAGCGCCGTGTTCATGAATAAAATCAGTTATTTTTTTGAGATATTCGATATGCTCATCTTTCCAGATGCCCAGATCATCAGGAGAAATTCTCCCTTCGGGCACTACCGCGGTTGCTTCTGTAAATACCAGCGCCGCGCCACCAATGGCGCGGGTTCCTAAATGCACCAGGTGCCATTCATTGGCAAATCCATCCTTCGATGAATACTGGCACATCGGCGATACTACAATTCTATTTTTTAATTCTACATTTTTAATCTTCAGTGGTTCAAATAGTTTCGACATGGGTGCAAGTTAAATGTTATAAATAAATCCCCCTATAGTCAGATTGTACGCAAAGCCCTACGCATTACATTTTATTATTATTAAAGGGAGTTACCTCTTCCCTTTTTCAAAGGGGGAAGTTTCGCCTTCGGCGAAACGGGGATTTCGGGGGATTTTTATTTCGTACTTTCGAACGAATGGTTGTTGCGCCTGGAAAAATATTTTATAGATGACTGAAGAACACCAGCGATTAGCTGTTAACGCAAACAAACCTGTGCCTCTTGTTGAATGGGGGCCCTATATAAGCGAGCGCCAATGGGGAACTGTACGCGAAGATTATAGCCCGGATGGTAACGCATGGCATTATTTTCCATTCGATCATGCCTCCTATCGCACATATAAATGGGGGGAGGATGGCATTGCAGGAATTTCTGATTTTTACCAGAACCTTTGTTTTGCCATTTCATTATGGAACGGGAAAGATCCAATACTTAAAGAAAGGTTATTCGGATTAAGGAACGGTGAAGGGAACCATGGCGAAGATGTAAAGGAATTATATTATCATCTCGATAATATCCCCACACATTATTATATGGAATACCTGTATAAGTATCCTCAGCAGGAATTTCCATATACCCAGTTAAGGGAAGAAAACCGAAAACGGTCAAAACAGGAACCTGAATATGAAATTCTTGATACAGGTATATTCAATGATAACCAGTATTTCGATGTAAAGATCACCTACGCGAAGCAGGGGCCAACTGATATATTTATTAAAATAGATATCACCAACCGTTATACCAGCCAGGCAGAAATATCAGTGCTTCCAACATTGTGGTTCTATAACAGATGGTGGTACCGCGAACCAGGAAACGAACCCAGCATTACTTATGTAAATAAAACATGTGTTAAAACACAACATCCGCGCCTCGATCCGTTTTATTTTTATTTCCAGGACGCTAACGATATCCTGTTCACCGATAACGAAACGAATACGTTAAAAGTAAGCAATGTTCCCAATGCATCTATTTTCACTAAAGATGCAATCAATGATGCAATAATTAATGGCTCCAATTTAGACGAATTAAAAAAAAGAGGAAAAGGAACTAAATTTTCTCCTCATTATAAATTAAAAATAGAAGGAGGCGCAACAACAACAATTTATTGCAGGCTTTCAACTACAATGACAGATAATGCATTTGTAAAAGGCTTCGAAGATATTTTTATTAAAAGAAAAGAAGAAGCCGATGAATTTTACAGCGCCATTCTGCCCAAAGGAATTAATGAAGATATGGCGCGAATTCAGCGTCAGGCGCTTGCAGGATTATTGTGGAGTAAACAATATTATCATTATGATGTAGAAACGTGGCTCAATACCAGCGATGGAGTTTCACCTGTCAGCAATAGCAGGTTAACCGGCCGTAACAGCGACTGGGAGCATTTAAAGAACCAGGACATTATTTCAATGCCCGATAAATGGGAATATCCATGGTACGCGGCATGGGACCTGGCATTTCAAACTATTTCACTTGCCGTTGTTGACCCCACATTCGCAAAGCACCAGTTATTACTGATCATGCGCGAATGGTACATGAAGCCTGATGGACAATTACCCGCATATGAATGGAATTTCAGCGATGTAAATCCACCGGTACACGCATGGGCAGCCATGCAGGTATATAATATAGAAAAAAAACAAAAAGGCGAAGGCGATGTATTTTTTCTGAAAAAGGTATTTCAGAAATTACTGATCAATTTCACCTGGTGGATCAACCGGAAAGATATTCGCGGCAATAATATATTTGAAGGAGGATTCCTTGGCCTTGATAATATCGGAGTATTTAATCGCAATTTGGATTTCCCGGGAGAAATGCAACTTGAGCAGGCAGATGGTACCAGTTGGATGGGTACTTATGCTCTGGACATGATGGACATGGCGCTCGAAATTGCCATTCATGATCCATCATTTGAAGATACCGCAACAAAATTCTTTGAACACTTTATATTAATTGCAGAATCACTCAATGAACATCGTTTATGGAACGATGAAGACAAATTCTTTTATGATGTACTGAGTATTCAGGGTTCCGAGCCCATCCCATTAAGAATTCAGTCTATCGTTGGACTAACATCATTATTTGCTGTATCAACAATTTCAAAATCTGTTTTTGATAAATTAAAAGATTTTAAGAAGCGTACCGGTTGGTTTGAACAATACAGGAAAAAGAATAATAAATTCTGGCCCAATGAAGAAAGAAGTGATGGAGAAGAATTGTTATTATCTCTTGTCAAGCAGGACAGGCTGGTGTATTTATTAAAAAGATTATTAGATGAAGATGAGTTTTTATCGCCCGGCGGAATACGTGCCTTGTCTAAAAGGCACGAAGAAAATCCTTATTCAGTAACAGTAGATAATGTACTTTATACCATCCGTTATGATCCAGGTGATTCTACCTCTGATATTTATGGTGGAAATTCCAACTGGCGCGGGCCTGTATGGATGCCGATCAACTACCTGATCATTCAATCTATACGAGCGTATGGCGATTTTTACCGGGATAGTTTAATGGTGGAATGTCCTACAGGCTCAGGCAACATGATGAACCTTTGCCAGGTGGCCGATGAACTGACAAAACGTGTAATAAGTCTCTTTCAGAAGAATGAAAAGGGAGAAAGAAGAATATATAATCACGACTACAATTGGTTCTACCAGCAGCCTGGTAACGAAGATTTAGTATTGTTCTTCGAATATTTTCACGGAGATACAGGGAAGGGGCTGGGTGCGAGCCATCAAACAGGATGGACCGCATTGGTTGCAGAACTTATCAGTGAGTTGGGTAAATAACAACTAAACCGCTTCGGCTTTCTGAGAATTGTTTATCTCTCTTACGGGGCGTTTAGTAACCTGGATAGTACGCCACTGTTGTTGTATAGGGGAAACCTCTTCCAGGTCTGGATGCGGTTGAAGCTCTTCTGCTGAAAATGTATTTACCGCCTCATAAATATAATTGATCCCTGTAAAGAAGCTGGTAGCGCCTGCCACCATATAACATGTTACCTCTAACAGGTTAACCCTGCCGCCTGAGCCGGTAACAAATAAGTATCCAGCCAGTGCCATGCTGCCAAATCCTATGATTGTCAATAAGTAACCTAAAACCCTTTTTTGCATGGAAGTTATTTTGACACATTATTGCAAAGGGTATGCCTGTCTTTGCCACAATTGTGAAATGCAAATGTATAAAGCTTAACTTAAAAGAAAATTAACACGTTAGTGGTAAACTTAAAATCATTATATGAAAAATATTCTACAATTTGCTGCTATAACAATCTTCATGGTAGCTTGCGGATCCCGGAAGGCTGCCGACATATCTGGTTGCTATCGCATGATAATAAAAAATGATACGGCAACTATGTCATTAAACGCAACCGGCAATTCAGTGAGTGGCAGTCTTAGCTATAACTGGTACGAAAAAGATGACAACAATGGAACGTTTAAAGGTGAAGTGAAAAATGATACACTCATTGTAGCCAATTATACTTTCCAATCGGAAGGCATAACCTCCGTAAGGCAGGTAGCTTTTAAAATAAAAGATTCAATACTTCAACAGGGATACGGAGAGTTAATTGTTAAAAACGATACTTCTTTCTTCCGCAACGTGGATCTTATAATTTTTGATACAAAAAACCCCTTCAGGAAGGGTTGTGAGTAGTTGAATATGGACCAGAATTCGTTTCTTTTCCAGGCAATGATATTTCTTGCAGCGGCAGTGGCAATGGTGCCATTGTCTAAAAAGCTGGGGCTTGGCTCAGTACTGGGTTACCTGCTCGCAGGAATAGTAATAGGCCCGGCGCTGCTGGGTTTTATTGGGAATGAAGGCGAGGATATCATGCACTTTGCAGAGTTTGGTGTGGTAATGATGTTATTCATTATCGGGCTTGAACTGGAACCGCAATTATTATGGCGGTTAAGAAAATCGATCATCGGTCTCGGCGGGCTACAGGTATTAATTACCAGTTTGCTTGGCGCCGCGCTCGCCTATTGGCTGGGGCTTGAATGGCGCGCAGCACTTGTGGCTGGTATGATCATCTCACTTTCTTCAACAGCGATAGTATTACAAACCCTGCAGGAAAAGGGTCTGATGAAAACAGATGCCGGCAAGAGCGCCTTCGCCGTTTTACTTTTCCAGGATATTGCAGTAATACCGATGCTGGCATTATTTCCTTTACTCGCGCCAAATGGAATCCATTCAAATTTCAGTCATGAAACAGGAAGACTTGTAAAAGATATGCCAGCGTGGGGTCATGCGCTGGTGGTGCTTGGCTCTGTTGCTATAATTATACTTGCCGGCAGGTATTTAATACGCCCCTTATTCAGAATAGTAGCAGCAACAAGGTTGCGTGAAATTTTTACTGCTACAGCCTTATTAATAGTTATTGGCATTGCAGTATTGATGACGCAATTAGGCATTAGTCCGGCATTAGGTACATTCCTCGCAGGTGTGGTATTAGCGAACAGCGAATACAAACACGAACTGGAGAGCGATATAGAACCTTTCAAAGGATTATTATTAGGATTATTTTTTATAGCAGTAGGCGCATCAATCAATTTTCAGTTGGTACTGCATTTTCCTTTGTTGATATTCGGGTTGGTATTCGCGCTGATGATCATAAAATCGGGAGTGTTATTCTTTTTGGGTAAAGCCACAAAATTAGGAAAGGGCCAAAACTTAACATTCTCCTTATCACTCAGCCAGGTTGGTGAATTTGCATTTGTGCTGATTGCGTTTTCAATGCATGAAAGAATCATTACCAAAAATATTTCTGAAATAATGATGGCTGCAGTAGCCACCAGTATGGCGCTTACCCCACTCGTAATGTTATTCAACGATAAAGTATTACAGGGCAGGGTAGTAAGAAAAAATTCAATAACCGATAGAGAGCCTGATGCTATAAATGAAACCAATGATGTAATTATTGCCGGCTTCGGACATTTTGGAAATACCGTAGGTAGATTTTTAAGAGCTCATAATATTGGCACAACCATTCTCGATGCCAATCCTGATCGTGTTGAATTATTAAGGAAATTAGGATTTAAGGTTTATTATGGAGATGCCTCCCGGCAGGAATTGTTACACTCTGCCGGAGCATCAAATGCAAAATTAATTATCATTGCGCTGGAGCCTGCCGAAAAAAGGCTTGAGCTGATTGAAACCATTAAAAAATATTTTCCACAGTTGCGTATGTTTGTAAGGGCTACCAACCGGTATGATGCTTATGACCTGATGAATGCAGGCATGCTGCACGTATATCGCGAAACGCTCGATACCTCTTTACGCATGGGCATCGACGCGATGAAAGCGCTCGGCCATGGAGAATTCGGATCGAACCGTGCAGCCAGGAAGTTCTTAAAATATGATGAGGAAAATTTGAAAAAGCTGGCCTCTATTCGCGACCGGGACGAGTATATTATTACTGCCCGCGAGGCTATGGAGGAACTGGAAAATATGTTGCGCGATGATATGAACCAGGCATCGATCAAAAGTGATCAGGATAAAAGTGAAGAAAATGAAACTACGGCTACCGGGCTTCATAATTCCATTAAATAAGAAAACTTAATTCAGGAAATTTGAACGTATAAACAAAGAATAACCTGCTCTTCTCTTTTAAAAGGAGATATGAGAGCGTTAAACAGGAAACTGACTGCAGGGGATTTAATTATGAAACGATGACAGAAAAAATAAAAGAACTCTTTATCTCTAAGCTAAATATTCCGCTTGTTAATATTGAGAAGATACCACAAAGCGGCAGTGACCGCCTGTACTTCCGCATTTATTCAACCGGCAAATCGTTTATTGCCACTTATGGGAAAAATATAAAAGAAAACGACACCTTTATATATTTCAGTAAACATTTCCGTTCATGCGGCTGCCCTGTTCCGGAAATATTAGCCATGAATAAAGAAAGAACCATTTATATACAGGAAGATTTTGGTGATGTATCATTATTAAATAAACTTGATGAATCAGGAAAGTCTGACGAAGTATATAGTTTATTTCAATCCTCTTTAAAACAACTTGCACATTTACAGATTGCCGGTGATGAAAACCTGGATTACAATAAATGTATCACCAGTAAGGAATTTGGCAAACAGGCCATTATGAGCGACCTTCTGTATTTCAAGTATTATTTTTTAGATACACTGCAGATTCCTTACGATAAAGAAAAATTATTAGAGGAATATGAGCAGCTGTCAGCTTATCTTACCAAAACAGGATATAAATATTTTATGTTCCGCGACTTCCAGAGCAGGAACATTATGGTTGAAAATGGGAATGTTCATTTTATCGACTTCCAGGGAGGAATGAAAGGGGCGTTGCAATATGATGTGGCATCTATGTTATGGCAGGCCCGCGCCGAATTACCAGATGAATGGAAGAATTCTTTATTGAATTATTATATTGATTGTGTAGAAGAAAAACTAGATACTAAAATAGATAAGAATAATTTCATTAGTCAATATAATGGTTATGTATTGATCAGGTTATTACAAGTGTTAGGCGCCTACGGCTTCCGCGGCTTATTTGAACGTAAGGCCCATTTTTTAACCAGCATTCCTTTGGGCCTCAAAAACCTGGGATCCTTTCTTACAAATTCCGGGAGCCTGCTGATGTTCTCCCCGGCCGCCGACACCCGTCGGCCAGAGCGTATAGCGTCGGACGAAGCTTTATCGCCTTCGCCGGGCTTCGGCGATCGAAGTGCAAAGGAGGCCAGTGGTGTGCAAAGCGGGGTGAATATGCCAGAATTCATCCGCCTGTTAAACCTTATCACTTCCGAAGAAATAATAAACAAATTTCAGCCCGCACAGGCCGATGCAGCAACTCCATTAATCGTTCGCATTAACAGCTTTTCTTATAAAAAAGGAATTCCACCAGACGCATCCGGTAATGGTGGCGGATTTGTATTCGATTGCCGGGGTTTATTAAACCCCGGCCGTTTTGAAGAATATAAAAAACTCACCGGTCGTGATAAACCTGTGCAGGATTTCCTGGAACAGAAAACAAAAATTACCGAGTATCTAAACAGTGTTTATGGCATTGTAGATATTTCAGTAGAAGATTATATCAAAAGAGGGTTTAAAGATCTGCAAGTGAGTTTCGGTTGCACAGGTGGGCAACACCGTAGCGTTTTTGCGGCCGACAGTCTGGCCCGCCACTTACGCAATAAATTCAAAGTAAAAATAGAACTCAGCCACGTTGAGCAGGAATCAAAAAAATGGATCAATGTATAATTTATTGTATGGCATATTATATTTAATATCCCTTCTACCCCTAAGAGTGTTATATGTATTCTCAACATTTGTTTACATTCTTATTTACCATGTATTTGGATATCGGAAAGAAGTAGTGCGTAAAAATCTGCAGACGGCATTTCCGGGCAAATCGGATGCAGAGAGAGAAAAAATAGAAAAACAATTCTATAAAAACTTCGTGGACAATTTTATTGAGACATTAAAATTATTATCGGGCGGGCCGAAGTTTGCCAACAAACATTTTATTGCTGATGGCACATTAATGCAGGAGCAGTTTAATAAAGGCAACAAGTGTCAGTTTCATTTGGGGCATAATTTCAACTGGGAACTGGCTAATATTGGCGTAAGCGCGGTTACATCGTATAAAATGCTGATGGTGTATATGCCGGTTAAAAATAAAGTGTTTGATAAGTTGATGTTGAAAATACGGTCGTGCAGTGGAAATTATATGTTACCTGCTACAGACATGAAGGCTGCAATGATCCCGCACAGAGATGCATTGTACCTGCTGGCCCTGGTAGCAGACCAGGTACCAGGTGATGTTAAGAAAGCATACTGGTTAAATTTCTTCGGAAAGCCCACACCATTTTTACGAGGCCCCGAAAAAGGTGCTGTCGTAGGAAATTTAGCTGTATTCTTCGCACAGATATATAAAGTGAAACGCGGGTATTATAAACTCGAATATGAATTATGTACTGAAAATGCTGCAGAATTACCGATGGGTGAAATAACCCGCCGTTACGTTAAATACCTGGAACGTTCTATTTCGGAACACCCTGAAATGTGGTTGTGGACACATAGAAGATGGAAAAAAGAATGGAAAAATGAATACCAGGATCTCTGGATAGATAATTAATTCAATACACTATTCTCTTTCACAATCTCTACTTTCTGATCCCTGATCTTATCCCATCCTCCCATTACATTTCTTATATTATGTAATCCCTGGCGCTTAATTAATGATGCGGCAATTACGCTACGGTAACCACTGCCACAATGAATATATATATTCTGATTTTCTTCGAGGTCAGCAATATTTGCAGGATCAGTTAATTCATCCAGGGGAATATTTATTGCGCCGGCCACATGCCCATCGCCAAATTCTGTTTCTCTTCTTACATCCAGCACAATTAAATTAGGATCAAATGGGATATCCATTGCCAGTTCATCAGCTTCGATATCAATAATTAAATCAACCTCTTCACCTGCATTTTTCCAGGCCTCAAAACCACCATTTAAATGTCCTTCCATTTTAGAAAATCCTACGCGTGCAAGTCTTGTGATTGTTTCCGCTTCCTGCCCGGGCTCAGTAACAATTAATATCGATTTATCGAATGGTAAAACTATTCCTGCCCATTCTGCAAATCTTCCTTCTAAACCCACACTTATTGACCCGGGAACAAATCCATTGGTAAACACTGTTGCTTTACGCGTATCCAGAACAACAGCTTCTTTCATCTTCTCTTTAAATTCTGCCACTGAATATGCTCTCATACCTTGTATCATTATATTATCCAGACTATCGTATCCTTCTTTATTAATTTTTGCATTGATCGGGAAATATTGTGGTGGCGCATTTAAACCATCAGTCACTGATTTAATAAAATCTTCCCTGCTTTGTGGCTGCAATGCATAATTGGTTAATTTCTGCTCACCAATTGTACTGGTTGTATTTGATCCCATATTTTTTCCGCAACTGCTACCCTCTCCATGTGCGGGATAAACCAATACATCATCGGGGAGTGTAATTATTTTATTACGTAATGAATCATACATCACCGATGCCAATTCTTCTTTGCTCATATTGCCACTACTTAAATCGGGCCGGCCAACATCTCCGACAAATAACGTATCTCCAGTAAATATTGCATGCGCCTGGCCATCCTCATCTCTCAATAAATAGCATGAAGATTCAAGTGTATGTCCGGGAGTGTGCAATACTTCGATAGTAACATTTCCCAGTTTAAATTTCTCACCATCTTTTGCCAAATGAATAGGGAAAGATGTTTCGGTATTGGGGCCGTAAACTATCGGCGCGCCGGTAGCTTTGTGCAGGTCAAGATGACCACTTACAAAATCTGCGTGAAAATGAGTTTCAAAAATATATTTAATGGTAGCTTTTTGCTCTGCGGCCAGTTGTATATACGATTCAATGTCGCGAAGTGGATCAATAACAGCGGCTTCGCCATTACTTTCTATAAAATATGCG
>CAYLVR010000095.1:0-2387 GCA_964387165.1 uncultured Chitinophagaceae bacterium
TGAAAAAAGTAAGGTCGTTGCCTTCAGCGAACCCAATTGAGAAAGTTTTGGTGATCTCGGTTAGCTCAATCGAATGTCCGCCTTTAGGCAATGGAATCGTATAAATCTTACCTTTTACTAACCTTCCTTTAAAATGGAACCATCCTCCAATGAGATGAAGACCATTGTCAAAGGTTTGATAAGGAGTTATATCGACCTCTTTTCTATAGTCTATTCCTAAATCCTTGAAAAGCACTATAATCTCCTCTGGAAAAACTTTATCCCGATAAGCAATGTAATTTTTACAATCAGTGCAGGTACAGGTTTCAGCCCCGCTTTGTAATACCTGGGCGTAAGTTTCCTCTGTAAGCTTAATGTTGACTTGAAATTCCCAATCTTTATAATTAACCGTTTTCATTTATTACTGTATCCAGATAGGAAATTAGTATAAAGATCATAAACAGTGTAAGTTTTTTTCATTCCTTTGGAAGATATATAATAAATTGCCATATTGAAAAAACGCGCTTCTCAAAACTTTGCTGAGTGGAATATATCTCGCGAGGATTGGTATAGAAAAGCAGCCGAAACGATCGCTTTTAATAATATTCAGAAATCATCTAGAGAAATGGTGTCATGTATTAAAGAATGCAGAAACAGAACTTCTATTATATCTCATAGATCAGCCTAAACACAAATGGTATCGGACTTGGATGGCAATAAAATCATAAAATATATTAGCGTATGAACGTCGATCAAAAAGGCAAGGTCTTATCAGTATTTGCATTGTTACTGATGCCATACATAGCTTTGGCCCATGGAGAAGAAATCCTGCTTCCTTTATATATTCACGGAGTTTGTTTATTATGTTTTTTGATAGTTATAATCGCTGTAAAAATTCGAATGCGTAAGAAAGTAATATTAATTGGCATTTACATACTTACCGCTATTGCAATTGCTATAGCAACATGGAACATTCCTTATAGAGATAAGCAAGCTTGGATAAATTTCCTTTTAGGTATTGTACCATTTATTGTAATGATAATAGGCTATGCTTTGATTAATAGACGTGAACATTTCACTAGGTAGAAAGAATTAATTTGTAAAAGCTGCGGAAACTCCGGTGTAATTAAAGTTGCCCTTCGATTTCAATCCTCGATGATTCTCCTTCTTGATTCAAACCCAAGCAAGATTACAAATATGGAGATCATCCGACTTTGATCAGGGGCGGTTTATTTTGAAGAGACAATTAGCGGAGGGTGCTTATCTGTAAGGTTAAGTTAATAGTATCCTCTTAAATCTACGCAAGAGAAAAACATATGCACAGGGTGTGCTTTTCTTTTTTGCCCAAATGGCACGAATCCCTCTATTATTGTGATGGCTCATTAGAAGTGAATTAAGCCATATTTAGTGGAAAAGTTCTTCACAAAGATGTGCAAATCTAGCAATTTTCCAGTGGAGCTAAAATATGTAATATTGCTAATTCCCAAAAGGAGCTGAAGGATAGAATATAGTTTTTTGACATAGTTGTTAGTATTTAGCAATGATGCCCGGCGATGGAGCCGGCAAATTTCAAAAAAGTGGGTACACCATATTTTGGACTTTGCTTTAAGTGTAAAACCGTGAAGGAAATAACCTTTCGGAGCACTAAAAGGGAAATTGATGAAGGAACCGGAGAAGTCACTAAAAAAGGCAAACGGTTTCCCATCTGCCTTGATTGTTTAAACTGACCTGTAGTTAGGTACTCGATTCAAAACGCCTAAAACGCTATCGAGATTACCCGGAGACCTCGAGCAGTTTGCAGACTGTTTCGGGGTCTTTGTTTTTATAACTCCCTAAGGAGTTAATTATTTTATACTTGGTGATTTACCGCTTTGTTGTGTTGTTTTTTGTCGCTTTATGTGCACAAGATTACAAAAAAATATGTATTGCGGTGCACCGACTGCAAGCAATTTCTAGCCGTTAAGCGCAGATGTGCACAATTCGTGACAAACCCGTGACCTATGCACAATGTGAATAAAGAGAGATTAAAACAACATGTGTGGGGCTCACTCTTAATTAGTGTAAGCAGTTATTAAAAGGTAACAAGATTCAGTAGCTACTAGCTAATCTGATCAGACCTCACTTAACTCATTGAAAACAAATGAAAAGGATAACAATAGATTCATAGCGCATTTTAGATTGTGACCTCCTGTTTTTGTTACCTTTTACCTGCCTAAAACACAAAAAAGCCCATAAAACAATTGTCTTATGGGCTTGTATTCAATCAGCCCTCCTTAGCCCTAAGGGCTTCGGCGGGCGCGGTAGCCGGGATGAGACTTCGTTTGAAAGAATCAATATATACGATATTTCAAAATGCTAAATCTTTGCAACCGGTGTTCCCTTAATTGATTCGCCCACCAGGTAACCCA
>CAYLVR010000095.1:2397-6883 GCA_964387165.1 uncultured Chitinophagaceae bacterium
GGGCTTGTATTCAATCAGCCCTCCTTCGCCCTAAGGGCTTCGGCGGGCGCGGTAGCGCGAATGGGACTTGAACCCATCACCTCTGGGTTATGAATCCAGTGCTCTAACCAACTGAGCTATCGCGCCAGTTAACTTCACCCACTAAACAGGTGAAAACAGGAGCGCAAAAGTAGCGTATTCCAAAGTAAATCTGAAATCACTTTTGGTATTTTATACGACCACTAAACATAAAGGAAGGCGGCTTACAGGTCTCCGCCCTACCTTTTATCACAACCCTTTTATAATGAAATCTACTTTCCCATCATTACGATCAACAGGAACGCACCAAAGACAACCCATATGCCCGGTATAACAGCCATAAAAACGATTTTCAACCCACGAATATCCATATCATATTTCACAAGAAGTGAAATCAAAACTTACAATTATCTTTGGAGACATCCCTTCAACCATGAAGATTTATACCTGCACTTCCAAAGCCCCGAAGGCAAAAATATTCCGGAACTATTCATTAATCAGGCTGCTGATGCTCTCTATCATGCTTACAATAAGCATGATTACTCATGCACAACAGGAGGCCAGTAACTGGCATTTTGGGTATGGAGCGGGACTACAGTTTACTCATGGAAAACCGGTTTTTCAAAAAAGCAGTATGAACCAATGGGAAGGCTGCGCCAGCATCAGTGATAGCAAAGGAAAATTACTGTTTTATACAAATGGCGCCGTTGCCTGGAACAGGCAGCATAAGATTATGCCTAACGGAAAGGCCTTAAAGGGACATAATAGCAGCACCCAATCATCGGTAATAGTAAAAAAACCCCGAAGCAGTCACTTATATTATTTGTTTACCGTTACCAGTTCGGGAGGAAAGGACGGAATGCAATATTCGGTTGTGGATATGCTGGCACAAGAGGGATTGGGTGACATTACGGAAAAAAACATACCACTGCTCACTCCTGTGTGTGAAAAAATAACGGCTGTATATCACCATAATAAAAAAGATATCTGGATAATTACACACAAGTTCAATAGCGATGAATATTATGCTTACCTGCTTACAGAAGATGGAATTTCTACACAACCAGTAATCAGTCCGACAGGTAATACTATTTCGGACGGACAGTTAAATACAATCGGTTATCTGAAATCTTCACCGAATGGTACCAAGCTCGCAGCCGCACACATGACTTCGTTTACCGAATTAATGGATTTCGATGCATCATCAGGAAGGATAAGCAATCCAATAAAACTACTGCACGACACAAGATCTTTTGCATATGGTATAGAATTTTCCCGCAATGCAGAATTATTATATGTAACACTGATGGATCATACTAATGGAACAGGTGGCTATAATATTCTGCAATACCGGGTGGGTACAAATGCTGATAGTGTAAATGATTCAAAATATGTTGTAAGCAAGGGAAATGTTGGCGGAGCTGCAGGTGCACTACAATTGGGTCCCGATAATAAAATGTATATAGCCTTTAATCAGAAAAAATTCCTGGGCTGTATTCTTTTCCCGGACCAGGCAGGAGATGCATGCAAATTCGAATTGGAACATATTTCCCTGGCACCTGCAAAAAGCGGTCTGGGCCTTCCTTCCTTTATGCAAAGTTATTTGCTGCACCAACCTTCATCAGGATACCTGATCTATGGTTCGGTATTATTGTTATTATTTTTATTGCTGTTATTTTTTATCTGGAGACGAAGAAAGAAGAAAAAGCAGTCGGATAGTATTTAATTCTTTACCTACCCCCCACCCTCTCTCATGGAGGGATCGGCTGTTCGTCTTTCAATACAGAACATCAATTTGCCTGGATAAAGCATTTCCTGCCAGCATTACCTCATCGCAATAGTGATTAAAAATGATTAAGTAAATTTGGAGACAATCCAAAACGGGAAAAAAAATATGACATTCGGAAAAAAAGTTATCGCCTTTCATGAAGAGTTGCAATATACCGGCAATCCCTTACCGAAAGGCATCCGTGTAATGAACCCATTTACCGAATCTCCTGTAGCCATGAATAATATAAAATTGTTTGCAAAAAAATACCTGGATGATAATAAACCACGACACATTATTCTTGGTATTAATCCCAGCCGCTTGGGAGCCGGAGTAACAGGCATTCCCTTCACCGATACCAAACGTTTAATCAGCCAATGCAAAATTAATTATACCGGCAAATCCACTCATGAGATTTCCTCTGTTTTTATGTATGAAACGATTAATGCATTTGGCGGTGTAAAACAATTCTACAAGAAATTTTATATCAATTCTCCTTTCCCGCTTGCCATTACGCAGATAAGCAACGACGGCAAAGAAAAGAATTATAATTATTACGATAGTTCCGCACTAATACAATCCGCACATAATTTTATGATCAAAAGCCTGCAACAGCTTATTGCGCTGGGGATAAAAACAGAAACCTGTTTTTGCCTGGGCACAGGAAAAAATGCCAGGTTCTTAAATATACTGAATAATAAATATCATCTTTTTGGAAGAATAATTCCGTTGGAACATCCAAGATTTATCATGCAGTATAAGAGCGCAGAAAAAGAATTGTTTATTGACAAATATATTACCGCGCTTCACAGCGTCAGCAAATAACTTAAAATAAATAAACAATGCCCATCCATATCAAAAGAATATACGAACCTCCCTCACCAAACGATGGATATCGTATACTGGTGGACCGGCTATGGCCAAGAGGCATTAAAAAAGAAACGGCCTCTATCGACCAATGGCTAAAAGAAGTAGCTCCTTCAACCCCATTAAGAAAATGGTTCAATCATGAACCGGAAAAGTGGAACGCATTCGTAGAAAAATATGCTGGTGAATTAAAGACCTCCGCAGCATTTAAAGAGTTAAAAAGTCTTGTGCATAAACACAAAAAAATTACCCTGCTCTATTCAGCAAAAGATAAATTACAAAACCAGGCTGTTGCTTTACAACAGTTGCTTCAACATAATTAGTATTTATAACACGTTATCAATGAACTTCCTGCTGTGATATAATATGGGAATAAATACAAATGCACAAATACCCATAATACCTACAAGACCTGCCAGCAGTTGATGAAATTCATGATTAAGTAATAAATCGTCTGAACGGTGAGCATTGATAGCGGCAAAGAGTGAAAGAAGCGTTATCAATACAAAAAGAATAATATACAGTACTTCGCCTTTGCGGGAGAATCTGACAAAAAACGAGTAGATCAACCCGACAACTATAAATATCAGGTTAATTATAAATATCAGTGAAGACACATTAATAATAGAAGAAAACGGGAATCCCGTTATATCCTTGAATACTAAGTAATAAACCATGCAAAGAAGCGTAGCCCCAAGGCCCGCAAAAACGCTTGTAAGCAAGGCGCTTGAAAAACGCGTTTGATATATGGGATCCATATCACAAAGTTAGTAAATATTGCCAAAAACAGGCGTTTAAACTAAAATTCATTTAAAATTGTTATAAAATATTGTACAAACAATGTTTTCAAACATCAGGAATCTTTAATTTTGCCGCCATGACCGTTACTTCCTGTAACCTGCGTTCCTGCTTTTTATGCATGAATTGTATTCCCGAATGGAGGGAATTGATAGCAATCAGTAAACAAACATTTTTCTATAAAAAAGGAAAGAATATTTTTCGCGGAGGTGATCCGGTAAACGGCATATTCTTTTTGTATGAAGGATCAGCCAAAATATACATGCCCTGGGGAGACCAGAAAGAACTGATACTGCGCTTTGCCAAAGCCGGCGACATTATGGGTTACCGGGGACTCATCGACTCTCACGTGTACCCCATCTCGGCAGATGCCCTGGAAGATACAAAGGCCTGTTATATTACCAACGACATACTGGAAGCAACGATTAATACTAACCCCTCTTTCGCACATGCATTACTACAGGTGTACGGCCGGGAACTACAAAAGGCAGACAAACGAATGCGTGATTTGGTACATATGGAAGTAAAAGGAAGAGTAGCGCTTGCATTGCTTGAAATAGCGGAAATATTCGGATCGAACGACGACAAATTTATAGCGTTACCTATTCAACGGCAGGATATCGCGTTCTACGCCGGCACAACCTACGAAACCGTTTTTAAATTCTTTGCCGAGCTCATTGCAAAAGATATTTTATATACATCAGGAAAAAATATACGGATCAATGATCCGGAAGCTTTAAGACAATTTGTAAAGTACCATAGTTGAACACATGAAATTTTCCGATCAACAAAACAGAATTCCTATTTCAATTTCTTTGGAACAAATACAGGAGCAGGAACATATTATCCAACACCCTGACGATAAAAAAAGAATTCTTTTTATTTCCTGCATTGCGGTAATTATTGCCGCGTGCATCAGCGTAATTGGTAAGTTGCTGGTATTGCTGATAAACCTGATCACCAATCTTTCCTTCCACCATCATTTTTCTGCACAATATGACAGTCCGGCTGATAACAATCTTGGCTTATTCGTTA
>CAYLVR010000095.1:6893-12606 GCA_964387165.1 uncultured Chitinophagaceae bacterium
TCGTTATTATCGTTCCGGCGCTAGGGGGATTGATCATTGGCTTTATGGCTCTATACGGATCAAAGGCCATTCGTGGCCATGGAATACCCGAGGCAATGGAACAAATATTATCTAATAATAGTAAAATCCGGCCATCTATAGTGTACTTAAAGCCCTTATCATCGGCGATTTCCATAGGCACCGGAGGGCCATTTGGATCAGAGGGGCCGATCATTGCTACAGGAGGCGCATTGGGCTCTGCATTAGGTCAACTGTTAAAGATTAGTGCATACGAAAGAAAAATATTGCTTGCCGCAGGTGCCACTGCCGGTATGTCTGCCATTTTTGGAAGTCCCATAGCGGCTATTTTCCTGGCGATCGAGCTATTGCTTTTTGAATTTTCACCACGGTCAATAATTCCAGTTACACTCGCCTGCATAACCGGCGCCGCGGGCCACCATTTCTTCTTTGGGGCAGGGCCAGTGTTTAAAACGCCTTTTATTCTTCCACCCGAAAATACGGCCCTCGCGGCTTATAGTATTATTGGCATTATTACGGGGTTTGTAGCAGCATTTGTTACCAAGGCAGTGTACGTGCTGGAAGATATGTTTGAAAAACTTCCCATACACTGGAAATGGTGGCCGGCCATTGGAGGCCTTGTAGTGGGAACAGTGGGATATTTTAGTCCTGCCACTTTAGGAGTGGGATATGAAAATATTACCAGCATACTTTCCGGTGAAATGGCCATCGCTGTTATCGTGCCATTATGTATTTTGAAATTCATTTCATGGGCAGTGGCTCTTGGAAGCGGTACGTCGGGTGGAACACTCGCTCCCCTTCTTACTATTGGAAGCGCATTGGGTGCCACCCTTGGGATACTATTGATCAGCCTGTTTCCGGCTGCAGGCGTTTCCATTACACTCGCTGCGCTCGTGGGTATGTCGGCAATGTTCGCTGGCTCTTCACGTGCGCTTGTGACCTCCGTTATATTTGCGCTTGAAACCACCGGCCAGGCTAATGCCTTATTACCCTTGCTGGCCGCTTGTATTGCATCATATTTTATTTCTTTTATGCTGCTGGAAAATACAATCATGACCGAAAGAATTTCCCGGAGGGGTGTTACAACGCCTACCACTTATCAGCCGGATGTGCTCGACACCATAAAGATCAACCAGGTGATCAAAGAAATAAACACTTGCATTAGCAATGAACTGACCCTTGCTGAAATAAGACTGAACATAACATCAAGCAAGAAGGATCCGGAAAACTATTACGTTGTTGTGAGCCCCGAAGATGAATTTAAAGGACTGGTCAGCTACGCAGAATTATTTAACAGTAAATATTCTCCCGAACTATCGGTAGAAGGGATAATCGATAAAGAAACTTTTATTATAAGCCACGACGATCCATTAAGAAAAGCTGCAGAAGCAATGGCTGTTACAGGTCTTGAAGTGCTGCCGGTCATAGATACCACAAACAACCAACTAACCGGCATCATATCCTACAAAGATGTATTATCTGCCTATCGCAGTGGGGCAGTTGAACATCGGCAAAGTGTTGCCATTTCATTGAAACGACGAACATTGAAAATGATCATTAAAGGGAAAAAAAGATATGGGTGATGGACCTCTTACAATTCTCTGGTTTTTTTTCAGGATACCTTAACTTAGATATTCTAATAATTCATTATGCATATCTTCCCTGGCATTCCTTGCTTAGTATTGACTGCAGTACTGTTTGGCCCCACAGTAAATGCGCAAAAAATTAACGTTAGTTATAATGCAGCTTCTTCTGAAAATTTTTCGGGCAAAGTATTTTTATATTTATCAAAAGAAAATAAAGAGCCCCGGCACGGAATGGTAGGCATGGACAAATTTCCATGTTTTTCTATTTCTGTAAAAAACATTAAACCCGGGCAAAAAGTAATATTTGATGATCAAGCGATTTCTTATCCTGTTGCAATTTCTGATATAGAAAGAGGTGAATATTATACACAGGCTGTTTGGGATAGAAATACAGGAGGACGTTCAATAAGTAATAGTCCTGGCAATATATATAACATTCCTGTTAAATTGAAAATCACCAAAAACGTACAACAGCAATTTAATATCGTTTGTAATGAAATAATAAAAGACCCTTCTTTTACAGAAACAAAATATATTAAGGAAATAAAAAATCCTTCTGCATTACTAACAACGTTTTATAAAAGGCCCACTACAATAAATGCTGCAATTTTATTACCAAAAGAATATGATGAAGAGCCGGAAAGGAAATTTCCGGTGCTCTACTGGGTATCCGGATACGGCGGAGATTACCACTCTTTCTCGGGAAAGGATATGGTAAGCCAACCAATTGATACCACTCCCTGCATAAGGGTTTTTCTTGATGGCAATTGTTCACTCGGCCATTCCGTGTATGCAAATAGCGACAATAACGGACCATGGGGTGACGCACTGACTAAAGAGCTGATTCCCGCAATTGAAAAAAATTATCGCTGCAACGCTGCCAGGTTACTTATGGGTCATAGCAGTGGAGGGTGGACCGTTCTTTGGCTGCAAACTCAATACCCTAAAATATTTACGGCCTGCTGGTCGAGCGCACCTGATCCTGTAGACTTCAGAAATTTTCAGCAGATTGATATTTATAACGATAAAAATATCTTTTATAACAAAGACAGCACTTTGCGAATGGCCGGTACTGTTGCAGGCAGGATTCCATGGATCAGTATGAAAAATATGCTGGCTATGGAAAATGTATTGTACAGGGGAGAACAAATGCATTCGTTTGACGCTGTATTTGGCACAAAAAACCCTGATGGCCAACCAAACAGAATATGTAATCAGTTAACAGGAGAAATTAATACTGTGGCTGTTGAAAACTGGAAAAAATATGATATTTCCCTAAACCTGCGGACTAATTGGGATAAACTCAAAAATGACCTGGCTGGCAAAATACGGATATCTGTTGGCAACCAGGACAATTTCCTATTGAATTATGCAGTTCAATTGCTTGACGATGAAATGAAAAAACTGGATGCTGATTTCATTTTTGCATATTATCCCGGCGATCATTTTACAGTGGCTTCTCCCGAATATAAAACGAGCGGAAATCAATTTTTACAGACGAAGTACAATGAATTTATTACTCAGTGATTTTCTTTGTAAATAAACTATTAACCAATTCTACAGATTTATCGGCAAGAATGGTTCCACCTTCCGGCGTGGTGAAGCAACTTTGAATGATAGCACTGTAACCACCCCCCTTAACGGCTATTTCCGTTGGCAGGTATAAATAATATCCCACCGCCAATTGAACAACAAATGTTTGCAGTGCAAGTGATCTTGCCTGTATTCTTATTCCATAATCGGTGAATAGTTCAAATTCGTTAGTAGCAATAGCAATATCTCCAAGTCGTACAGCATGGATTTCTGTTTGAATTACAGGATCTGGTTTACCTTTCTGGTTATTGTACCTGTCCACCACATCCTGGAACCAGTTCATCTCGGCCTGGAATTTTCCTTTTTCTCCTGGATTTTTTTCTATTCTTACTTTCAAACTATCCGCAATTTTTTTTGCGTCAGCATATTCTTTTTCAGTTACTACTCTTGCGGGCAGCGTGATCGAATCCGTTTTATGAGAAAACACTACATCATCGTGTTGTTCTTTTTTGACGATATTATAAGTTTCAGCAAGTGTTTGATCAATCCTGTGAGCAATTTCCTGCATTCTTGTTCTTCCTGCTAATTTTGCCATCCTCTTTTCTGCTGCGGCACGATACATAAAATGCGGCGACATGTCTCCCGCTGCACCTATCCACGAAATAACAGCAAGATCCTGCCCCCAACGTTTTTTCAAGGCGATGCGCACGTCGTGCCAGTAATCGGCATTTACGGCTGTATTACCTTCTACTTCCTGTGCAGGACAGGGAACATCCACGCAAACAGCAATTAATTTTCCTTTTTTATCCTGGAAGAATAATGCATTCACATCATTATCCTCCATTCCTTCAATATTTTTAAATATAGAAATATTTGTGACCCCATACATTACAGATCTTCCATCGGTGTAAACTCCCCGGCGATTATTTGCAACAACGGCGTGTCCTAATCCCCAGCTTACACTTACAGGTTTTCTGTTCTTCCATGCCTCTTCAATTACACCGGATATTTTATTTACAAGAAAACTAAAGTATTCTTTCGGTTTGGTTAAATTATCGGGAATGGGGTAAGATGATTCTCCCGTTCCATAAACTGGAACAGTATGGGTATGCGTAGCAGTAATAATTATTTTAATTGGATTAATACCGGGCATGCGTTTAATTATTTCCTGGCGTACTCCTCTCGACAATTCAGAAGTAATAAATGTAAGGTCGCAGGAAACAAATATTGCTGTGTCTTTCCCAGTTATTGCAATTGCAGTAGCCATTAAAGGAGATTCAACACTATCTCCAATTCTTAAATACATTTGTCCTTGTAATGCTACAGGTAATTGAGGTACAATATTTACAGATGCGGTTCCTGCAAGAAGATGCTGGGCGCTGGCGCCAATAGTAAAAAAAAGGATGGAAACCAGTAATAATAATTTTTTCATTGGCCCCAATATATCAAACAATCACGTTAAATCCATCACGCACCTGAAGCCTATAGTTGCGCACCTGTCCAATCCCGGATAAAGCATTAAAAATTTTGTTGATACTTCCGAGGGAAGGGGGCCGCCTTTTGTGTACCAATGCGAACCTTTTGCCTGGTAAAATGATCCGCCTTTTAGCATACAAAACCGGTTATTGTTATCTGCATATTCACTTTCAGTAGGCTCCCATGTGTTACTGCACATATCAAGGCATCCTAATGGCGATCTGCCTTTCGGAAAGCGATCGGGCTCGTACCTTTTGTTAAAAGCAATTGATGACTGATAGAAATATATGGGGCTTAAATAAAAAACCCACACCTGGTAGATGCGGGTTTTTTATTTAAGAATGATTATTCAACGAATTATCGACTTCCAGTATTTTGAAATGCTTCATGCCATTGGGCATTTTCCAACTGATCAGGTCACCTTCCCTGAAACCAATCAGTGCTGTTCCCATTGGTGTAAGCACAGAAACTTTTTTAGATTTTATATCAGCTGATTGTGGAATCACTATAGTGAACACAGAAGTCTCCTCCGTTTCAAGATTCAGGATTTTTACATTGGAGTTGATGCGCACCGTATTCGAAGGAAAAGCGCTGTTCTTAACTATAATAGCTCTTTTGATTTCATGCATCAGCGACATTTCATTATCTGCATAAACTCCCTGCGAAGCAGCGAGTCTCTTTAATAAAGGAAGATCCGATTCCGGTAGTATGACCGGGTTAATACGCGTTGTTTGCATAGAATTATTTTTTAATTAGAATGATCCGGCGCCAGGTTGAAAGATGTACCATGTTTACCAGTTGAATAGGTTAAGAATAAATTCAGAAAATGACCCGGAGGGGTATCCATCAACTGGTAAAGTATTTATAGCTGGAAAAGAAATACAATTTGCTGCAAAAAGGTAAAAACTCAGTAAAAGAGCAGATACATCTGTTTCCGATACCGGGAATCAGTTCCAGGAACTCCAGACTATAAGTGGTATGTGTATCCGCATTTGGCATCTATATAAATATAAGAATAAAACGTGTAGGGGTGTTTGTCAGAAACGGGAAAACAGTGTTAATTGTGAGCTACGGGCCATAGGGGGTGCGCTAATAATTGT
>CAYLVR010000096.1:0-12583 GCA_964387165.1 uncultured Chitinophagaceae bacterium
AGAATTAATTCAGGTGGAGGAAGTGCGATGGCCAGCGAATTAATGTGGCGCGAAGTTGATCTTGCCAAGCAGGAAAAACCAGTGATAGTAAGCTTTGGGGATGTGGCTGCATCGGGTGGATATTATATGGCTTGTGCCGCAGATAGTATTTTTGCCCAACCTAATACCATTACCGGTTCTATAGGCGTATTTGGCTTCGTAGTGAACATGGAAAAATTTTTCAACAATAAACTGGGAATAACATTCGATGAAGTAGCTACGAACGAAAATGCTGTTTTGTCGGCAGTGAAACCATTAACTGCCCCCCAAAAAAGATATATCCAGAACGAGATCGACTCTGTTTATATGGAATTTAAAAAAAGAGTGTCAACAGGGAGAAATAAGAACTTTCAATATATTGATAGCATTGCCCAGGGGCGTGTGTATAGTGGTAAAAGAGCGCTTGAGATTGGATTGGTTGACAGGATGGGAGGATTAAAGGATGCTATCGCTGCAGCAGCCTCGAAAGCAAATATTAAAAGTTATAAATTAAGAGAGTATCCAGTCAAACAGAACCTGATAGAAATGATATTTAGCAAGGAGAGTAGCGATATTAAAGAAGAAACAATAAAAAAAGAACTAGGTGCGGGTGGATATAAACTGTATTCTTTTATACATGAAATGAAACAGTCTACCGGCAAGGCGCAGGCGCGTTTACCCTTTGAAATAATTATAGAATAAGTACACATGTCTAAACCCTACAGTCAGCTGCGGGCCATGATGGCCATTACGCGTGCAAGTTTAAGAGCGATATTCAGAAGCCCCAGTGCAGTAATATTCAGTTTTGCTTTTCCTTTAATATTTATATTGGTATTTGGATTTATTGGAGGTGGGGGAAGAGTGTCATTACTTGTGGCATTTGATAAACAAACTGATACTACCACAGAGATGTATCATGCCATTCGTACTTTAAGCGGGTTAATTGTACAAGATGGTAGTGAAGAAAGTTTAAAAGATAATCTTACAAAAGGAAGACTTCATGCTATAATTAAACTCACCAAAAATAACTCCGGCGTATATAATATTGATCTCATTAGTTCTGATGCTGTTAATCCGCAAAATCTGCAGATTCTGCGTTCAATGCTTGATGGATTAATTACTATTCTCGATAAGCGTGAGTTTCCGAACCGATCAACAATTGCAGTAGTTAATAATGAGATAACAAAAGTGCCAGGGCGCCAATACCGCACTATAGATTTTATTTTACCCGGCCAGTTAGGTTTCTCATTGTTAAGCGCAGGCGTTTTTGGTGTGGCTTTTATATTTTTCAGCTTAAGGCAAACACTTGTACTGAAAAGATTTTTTGCTACACCTATTAAACGTTCGTATATAGTTTTTGGAGAAGCATTAAGCAGAATCATATTCCAGATGACCACAGCAGTAGTAATATTACTGATCGGTTATTTTGCATTTGATTTTACCCTTGTGCATGGGTTCACTACTTTTATTGAACTGCTTGTACTGAGTTTTATAGGACTCGCAGTATTTATGGGCTTTGGATTTGTTGTGAGCGGCGTAGCCAAAAATGAAAGTTCGATACCGCCATTTGCCAACCTGTTTACATTGCCACAGTTTTTATTAGCGGGAACATTTTTCTCAATAGATAATTTTCCTTCCTGGCTAAGGCCCATATGTAATATGTTGCCTCTTACTCATCTTAACGACGCAATGCGTAATGTGGCTTTTGAGGGAGCCCACCTGGCCGACTGCGGTAAACAATTGGGTATCCTGGCAATATGGGGAGTGGTATCTTATGCAATAGCTATTAAAGTATTTAAATGGGAATAATTATATGAGAGTTGTCAAGCTCGGCATTATCAGCGTTATTGTTTTTTCTATTATTCTTCTTTTGTTTTCTCTTCTAATACCATCAACTGTTCGTATTTCAAGAGCCATAAATATTTATGCGCCTAAGGCTTCGATCTATCCATTGGTTGCAGATCAAAAAAACCGGGTAAAATGGAGCGAGTTGAACATAAGTAACAATAAGAGGGTACAGGATAGTTTCCATTTAGAGGAATCGGCTGGCATAACTGTTGTACAATGGTATTTCGACTTTAAGCTTAACTGGTACCCCTGGGAGAAGTTTGGCAGTATTACTTTCGATAAACAGGTTGGTCCGGTGATGGAACAATCTCTCAATAATCTTAAAAAACTGGTGGAAAACTCTCCTTAACTTAGATTCTTCATTCAACATTAAAAATATCGTTATGAGACAGATACTATTTTTATCCATGGTCATGTTATCGACTATATTCATGGAGTGCAGCAGCCAACCGCCTAAAAGTCCGAGGGTTACAGCTGAAGGTAAAGACATAAAGGTTGTTTATGGACAGCCTGCGAAAAAAGAAAGGGTAATATTCGGAGAACTTGTTCCGTACGGAGAGGTTTGGAGAGCTGGCGCCAATGAAGCTACGGAGGTGACTCTTTTAAAAGACGCCACTTTTGCCGGTAAGCCGGTTAAAGCAGGAACATATAGTTTTTTCACCATTCCAACTGAAAGTGATTGGACAGTTATCCTTAATTCGGAACTAAAACAATGGGGTGCGTTCGGCTATGATAAGATCAAAGATGAAAACGTGCTGGAAGCAACAGTGCCTTCCAAAAAGATAGATACACCTGTCGAGAAGCTCACTTACAGGTTTGATGAAAATAATAATATGATCATTGAATGGGATCAGACGCAGGTTCAGGTACCTGTATCTTTCTGATCTCTGAAAGAATTTCGATAATAACGGCGTAGACCTTCTGTAGTTCAGCATTGGAAATACAATACGGTGGCATAATGTAAACCGTATTGCCAAGCGGACGGAGGTAAACGCCTTTTTTTATTGATCTTTCAATAAATATTTCTTTTATATTACTGATATAATTATTGCTCTCCTCATTTACTTCAAAGGCGATAACTGTTCCCTGCTGGCGGATATTAATGATAGATAATTCTTCTTTTTTATGTTGAAGCAGTTTAATAAAAGATGTATTCTGCTCAACAATTCTTCCAATATTTTCGATTGTTTCTTTTTGCTGTAATAAATCAAGGCTGGCCAGTGCGGCACTGCAGGCTATTGGGTTCGCGGTAAATGAATGTCCATGAAAAAATGTTTTTAGTTTGTCTTCATTAATAAATGCATCATGAACTTTTTTGTTGCAGGCTGTAGCGCCAAGCGCCATTGTTCCACCTGTAATTCCCTTGCTTAAACAAATAATATCGGGGAAAATGCTGCAGTAAGAAGACGCGAATAATTTTCCTGTACGTCCGAAGCCGGTCATTACTTCATCTGCAATACAAATGATTTCATGTTCTTTACATTTATGCAAAATAATTTCCAGCGATGCGGGTGAATACATTTGCATTCCTCCAGCGCCCTGTATTAAAGGTTCATAAATAATGCAGGCGCATTCGTCTAAAACAGCTTCGTTTATATTTAATTCTTTTCCTTCGGCCGGCACATCAATAAATATTACATCAAATAGTTTATCCTGAAAGGCTTTTGTAAAGATTCCGCGTTCGCTGATGCTCATGGCCCCGAATGTATCGCCATGATAACTGTTCGTGAGCGCAATTATTTTGTTTCGTTTTGTGTTGCCCTTGTTCCACCAATATTGTATCGCCATCTTAATGGCAACTTCCGTAGCGGTGGATCCATTATCAGAATAAAATATTTTAGATAAACCACCGGGCAGAATGCGAAGCAGCCTTTCGGCCAGTTGAACCGCCGGTTCGTGTGTAAATCCTGCGAAGATCACCTGCTCCAGCCGAAGAGCCTGTTCATATATTTTTTGCGCAATATAAGCGTTTGCATGACCGTGGATTGTTACCCACCAGCTGCTAATGGCATCAATGTACTGATTGCCCATTGTATCGAAAAGCATGGTACCTTTCCCTTTAGCAATTGGTATTGGTTCGGGAGAATACTTTTGCGGAGTATAAGGGTGCCAGATTACATGCTTATCCCGTTCTGATAATGACAGGCTCATGTTTTCAAAGGTAATGGATGCAACGATACCTGTAAAGTTGTTGTCAAACCCAAGTATATAGCTCATGGATGCACGCCAATTGGTAAAGGACTGTATTAAAGGAAGGCCTGAGGCTCAGCGTCAGCTTTACGACGAATTTTCGGAGTTGATGTTGGGGATTTGCTATAGGTACACCAAATCGTTTACCGATGCGGAAGATGTGATGCAGGAAGGATTTATTAAAGTATTTCGCAATATTGAGCAGTTTAAGTTCCAGGGAGAACTAGGGGGGTGGATACGAAGAATTATGGTAAACACTGCATTGAATTATCTGAAACAGAACAAGAATTATGCTGGCGACCTGTCGTATTTCGATAATGGTATGCACCCGGTATCGGATGATAACCCCGATGTAAATCTCCTGGCGCGCGATCTGGCAGATCTGATCAGGCAGTTGCCAACGGGTTACCAGACTATCTTCAATCTTCACGCGGTAGAAGGTTACTCTCATGTTGAAATAGGAAAAATGCTGGGTATCAATGAGGGAACTTCCCGGTCACAATATGCAAGGGCAAGGGGATTACTGATCACCTGGCTCGAAAAGCTATCAATAGATAATAAAACAAAAAGTTATGTCAGACCATAGATTTGAAAAACAGGTCGGGCAGAAGCTAGACGACCTCAAACTAACCCCTTCCGCGGAATCGTGGGAGAATATTGAAAGAGAACTGAGAAAAGACAAACACCGTCCGGCCCCTGTTTTCTGGTTGCCACTATTGCTTCTTGGCCTGGGTGCGGTTGGATATTTTTTGTTTAATACCGACAGCAATAAAAATAGTGAGAAGATTATTGCCGGAAACGAAAATAAAACTGCCTATAATAATACCAGGGATCAGGATTTAGATACCCAGGAATATGAGAAAGAAGGAAGTGTGGGAAAAGTGAAAGTTGAAGAAGTGAAAAATTTTGAGAAAACTGAGCTCCCCGTGTCTGAAAAAACAAAAGCTCAGCAATTTGCCCGCCGACGGAAGCAGCCCGGCCATATTGTAGCTGAGGCCAACGAAAAAACAATCGCAAGGCCGGATGTGAACAAAAACAGGAATATTTCGAACCCGCCTTCCTCTCCTGCCCCGCTTGGAGCACTCCAGCCAACAGGAGATAGGGAACCTGCAAATACTGAAGAAACACCTGAAAATAAAACGGTGGAACCGGTATCGGGCGAGGATCACGGAATTCCTTCTCTTGCCAAGGGCGTAAAAGATGCTGAAAATCCAGCACCGGAACAAAAACAAAACAAGAAAAAAACAAAGAGATGGTCGGTGGGTATTAATGCATCAGGTGGTATATCATCATTAAGTGAAGGGAAATTAGGGTTTAGTAATTCACAGGTAGCATTGGTTCCTCAAAATCGTCAACCGTTATTATTGTTCAATGTTTCGCCGGCAGTTGTTCCTCCTCCCACAGCTTCTCCATCTAAAATATATCCAGGATTGAGTTTTAGTTTTGGATTAACAGGAAAATATGAACTCTCAAAGCGGTTTTCTTTATCTGCTTCAGTAAATTATTTACAGATCAATACAATTTCTAAAGTGGGATATAAAATACAGCAGATGACCAATGCATTAGAAGATGAAATGAGTCAACCTGTACAACCTTTATATTTACCACCAGCAGGAGAGCAGCCTCGCAATTACGATAATAAGTATCATTTTATTGAAGTTCCCCTTACATTGCATACCCGCATAAATAAATCAGAAAAACTGCCTTTGTACTGGAATGCCGGTATCGCCGTTTCGAAACTGATCAAATCGAACAGTTTGCATTACGATGCTGTGGAACATCTCTATTATTCCAATGATAATTTGCTGAAAAAAACGCAAACGGCAGTATCAACAGGATTTTCTTTTGTGGTATTTAATAAAACTTCAAGACCATTATGGATAGGTCCTGCTGTTCGTTATAATATTTCGCAGGCGTTGAAAAAAGAAGTGCCATCAAGCGATAAGCATTTTATGGGAGTGGGACTTGATGTGAAGTGGTTCCTGAAATAGATCATTTAAGAAATTTAATATTTCGTTGTATTCCTTTAAACTTCGCGCGTTTAATAGGAGAATCGCGGAATATTTTTTTGAAGGATTCTTCATTCAGCTCATCCCAGTCTTTAGCAGAAAAATTTAATATCTCAGGTATCGGTGTAAATTCCTTAACTGTTGTTGGCCTGGAGAACCTGTTCCATGGGCAAACATCCTGGCAAACATCACATCCAAACATCCAGTTATCAAATTTTCCTTTCATATCTTCAGGTATCAGCATCTCCTTTAATTCAATAGTATAATAAGAAATACATTTGCTGCCATTTACCACTTTATTATCGCCGATTGCTTCTGTAGGGCACGCATCAATACATTTTGTACAATTGCCGCAATAATCCTTTACAAAAGGGTCGTCATGTATCAGGTCGAGGTCAGTAATTAACGTAGCAATAAAAAAATAGCTGCCTGCCTGTTTAGTAATTAGATTACCGTTACGCCCTATCCAGCCAATACCACTTTGTTGTGCCCATGCACGTTCCAGAACAGGTGCAGAATCAACAAACCCCCGTCCGTTCACTTCGCCAATATTTTCCCGTACCAGTTGAAGGAATGTATTCAGTTTACTTCTGATCACTTCATGATAATCCTTTCCATAAGCGTATTTGGATATCTTATTTTCCGTTTCCTGCTTTGTATCAGGAAAATAGTTAAGAAGAAGCGTGACTACCGATTTGGCGCCCGGAACGAGTTTAGAAGGGTCCACGCGAAGCTCAAAATGATTTTCCATGTATTGCATGTTGCCGTGCATGCCCTTATTCAGCCAGTTTTCGAGGCGCTGAGCGTCCTTGTCAAGCTTTTTTGCCCTGGCGATGCCGCAATGATCGAAACCGGTTTGTGCGGCGTATTTGCGTATAAGCTCAGTATGAAGGGTAATATTAGACAATTTATAAAAGGATAATATACAATTTTAAACAAACAATGACGAAAGCGGTCCAGCGGTGAAAATATTTCATAATTTAAAGCCCCAAATTTAAATCATGGCTGTGAAGTATTTGTTAGGTATCGATATAGGAACTTCTTCAATAAAAACTGCATTGGTAAACGTGGAAACAGGACAACCTGTTATCTCCACATTTTCACCGGCTAATACCGAGATGCCCCTGATCTCAACCAGGCCGGGTTATGCTGAACAGGATCCGGAACAATGGTGGAACGAGTTGGTAAACTCGATGGCGCTTCTCAGGAAACAATTTTCATTTAAAGCGGAGGAGATTGCTGCAATTGGCATTGCTTACCAGATGCACGGTCTGGTTTGTTTAGATAAGAATCTTAAATCATTGCGTAATTCTATTATCTGGTGCGATAGCCGTGCCGTTGAGATAGGTAATAAAGCATTTCACGAATTAGGAGAAAATTTCTGCTTAAGTAATTTTCTTAATTCTCCAGGGAATTTTACTGCATCCAAATTAAAATGGGTAAAAGATAATGAACCATCCATTTTTGAAAAGGTGCACAAAATATTATTACCGGGCGATTATATTGCGATGAAACTTACCGGCGACCCTGTGACCACTGTTTCGGGATTGTCGGAAGGAATTATGTGGAACTTCTCAAAAAGCGCCGTAGCCACTGAATTACTCGATAATTACGGGATTAACAAATCTGTGGTAAGCGATGTAGTGGATACATTCAGCGAACAGGGAAAGCTGTCGTCGTCTGCAGCAGAAATATTAGGATTAAAAGCGGGCACTCCAATTAGCTATCGTGGCGGAGACCAGCCAAACAATGCGTTTTCATTAAATGTATTACAACCGGGCGAAATTGCAGCTACTGCGGGAACATCGGGTGTTGTTTACGGAATTACCGATACTGTTGAATATGATCCCGCATCGCGTGTAAATACATTTGTGCATGTAAATAATACAAAAGAAAAACCGCGTTACGGAGTATTGTTGTGCATTAACGGAACAGGTATATTAAACAGCTGGTTAAGAAAAACAGTGTTTAATGGCGCTTCATATAACGAGATTAATAAAAAGGCGAGTGAGATAAATATCGGGGCTGAAGGATTATTAGTGTATCCTTTTGGTAATGGTGCAGAACGTGTGTTGGAAAATAAAAACCCTGGCGCTATGTTCAGGGGGTTACAATTTAACACTCATCATTCCAGCCATATCGCACGCGCGGCACAGGAAGGAATTGTTTATTCATTGTATTACGGCGTTACTATCATGAAACAAATAGGTATGCAGGTAAATAAGGTGCGCGCAGGGTATGCCAATATGTTCTTAAGCGATGTATTTGCTGATGCATTTGCCAATACTTTAGGTGCAACCTTAGAATTGTATGATACTGACGGGGCCACAGGCGCGGCCCGTGGTGCAGGTGTAGGTGCGGGTATTTATAATAATTTTGGCGAGTGTTTTGCCGGAATGAAAAAAATAAAAACCATCGAACCGGATAAGGAAAAACAAAAACAATATGCAGAAATATATCACAACTGGCAGGAACAATTAAATAAACTATAATTCCTGCTCTCTCACTACGCTTGCTCTAAAGGCTTCAGCGTGGGCGTACGGAGGCGTGGATGCGCAGACAAAAGGTTTACAGAATACGTTATGCGGCGCGGGGTTGAGTTTAAAGGGAGTTAAAAATAATTAAATACTAAAAAACAAATAATGAGCAACACTACAGGTAACCATAAGGAATTTTTCCCCGCTATAGGGAAAATACCTTTCGAAGGACGTGAATCTAACAATCCGCTTGCATTTAAATGGTACGATGAAAACAGGAAGATTGCTGGCAAGTCAATGAAAGAATATTTCAAATTTGCAGTTGCATACTGGCATTCATTCTGTAATACAGGAGCTGACCCATTCGGTCCCGGAACAAAAATATATCCATGGGATGCTTCGGGTGATGTTATCCAGCGTGCAAAAGATAAAATGGATGCGAGTTTTGAATTCATTACAAAACTAGGTGCGCCTTACTATTGTTTTCATGATATTGATATCGTTGACGATGCAGCCGATTTAAAAGAATACGAGAAAAGACTTCATGCAATAGTTGAATACGCAAAACAGAAACAGGCAGATACCGGTGTGAAATTATTATGGGGTACAGCGAATGTGTTTTCTAATCCGAGATACATGAACGGTGCTTCCACAAATCCTGATTTTCATGTGTTATCTTGTGCTGCCACTCAGGTTAAAAATGCTCTTGATGCAACAATCGCATTAAAAGGTGAAAACTATGTGTTCTGGGGAGGAAGAGAAGGTTACATGACCCTGCTCAATACCAATATGAAGAGAGAGCTTGACCATATGGGACGTTTTCTCGCTACTGCACGCGACTACGCACGTAAACAGGGCTTTACAGGAACTTTCTTTATTGAACCAAAACCAATGGAGCCTACCAAGCACCAGTACGATTATGACTGCGCAACTGTGGTTGGATTTTTAAAACAATATGGTCTGGATAAAGATTTCAAAATCAATATTGAGGTTAACCACGCAACGCTTGCGGGCCATACCTTCCAGCACGAATTACAGGTTGCCGCCGACGCAGGAATGCTGGGAAGCATCGATGCAAATCGTGGCGATTACCAGAATGGATGGGATACTGACCAGTTCCCGATCAATTTAAATGAAATGACCGAAGCTATGCTGGTTATTTTAGAAGCTGGTGGATTACAGGGTGGCGGGGTAAACTTCGATGCCAAAATTCGCAGGAACTCAACTGACCTTGAAGATCTGTTCTTAGCTCATATCGGTGGTATGGATGCATTTGCACGTGCAGCGATAACAGCAGAAAAAGTATTGAATGATTCCAACTATAAAAAATTCCGCAGCGATCGTTATGCCTCATACGATAGCGGTAAAGGAAAAGAATACGAACAGGGAAAATTAACCCTTGAGGATCTCCGCGAGTATGCATTAGCCAATGGTGAGCCAAAACAAATCAGTGGCAAGCAGGAATGGTTAGAGAATATGATCAACCATTTTATTTAATCGGTTTTATTATAGTATAGTACAGAGGGGAGCGTGGAAAACATGCTCCCTTTTTTTATTGAATAATCTGATATGAATAAGGTGTAATAAACGGCACTTGATCTGTAAACAGTAAAGGCTTAATAATTCTACCGGATTAAATATTTTTCCTGAGAAGATTAATCAATCATTGTTTTGAACCCGGTTCGGACGGGATATTAAAAATGCAATAATAAAACTGACTTAGATCCTGGTCGAAAATGCCCTTTTTTGACCAGGATAAAGAACAAATAAAAATATCGAAATCAAAGGGTTCTATTCTGATATCCCGATTAAACGAGACATATCAATATTTGGTAATTGGATTAACTTGGAATATAAAAGAATAATTCAAGCTGTTTCTTACTCCAGGAACGATCTCAACATCCAGTTTTCTTTCTCTAAAAACTGCATCAACCGATTAATCATATCATTGGTTCCATCATCACCAGCTTTATCTGAAGTCTCCATTAATTCACGTTCTTTGGAAATTAAGCTGTCCATATTGCCTACAATAGTTTTAACCATATCCACATCTTTCATTCCAATGGTTTCTACCTGTTCAATTTCAGATACATCTATGTATTTCTGTAAGGTACTGTATGGGGGTTTGCCTAATGTTAATACGCGTTCAGCTATTTCGTCAATAGCAGCGAGTGCCTGCGTATATAATTCTTCAAATTTAATATGCAGTGTAAAAAAACTTTTTCCCTTTACGTTCCAATGGCACCCACGAACATTCTGGTAATAAATATGATAATTTGCCAGCAGATCGTTTAATTCATCAACTACTGGTTTAACTTTTTTTCCTTCTAATGCTATTTCTTCCGCTTTCATATAAATTTTATTTAAATGATTATAGTTTTCCTTCAAGTAATTCTGTTATTTCTTTATAAACATTCCCACTTTTATCATTCTTCTTGTCTTTTACTTCCCCAAAAACCACAAAAGCAAATTTTTTGTTTTGGTTAATGTATCCGTAAATTCCTGGCATTCCGGGAAGAACAACCACACTTGTTTGTATTTTCATTACTTCTGCAACGGCTTCTTCGCTCAATACTTTTTTATTATTTCCGATCCCGTTATTCAGCAGCATTGCTAAAAATTTAAGAAAATCACTTGCCGTACTCGTTCCGCCCCCAAATGGATTAACCGCGGCTTCGGAAGCATAGTTGCTTTTTTTCATTCCCAGCGGACGAAATATTCTTTCCAGCATTAACCTGTCAAAACTTTTTTTACCTGCTACTTCCAGAACACGTCCTGCAATATTTGTTCCCAGGTTGTTATAACTGTATGCTTCACCCGGATTATGCTCAATTTCACGATTAGATGCAAACGAATTCACCTGCTCCTCTAAAGTTGGATATTTACTTTTCTGGAAAAATTTTTCTACACCTCCCTTTTCTCCTGCCAGGCCGGTAACATTTGTGAGGCAATGCCTGATCGTTAAATATGCCTTTGCATATTTTTCGTAAATAGGCAAATATTTACTAACGCGGTCATCAAGCGATATTTTCCCCTGATCAATCATATTCATGGTAAGCGCGGCCGTGAGCCAGGCGCCGGCGCTTCCAATTGGAAATTGTGTGTTTACCGTTATTTCTTCACCCACTGCTTTCTGATAAATAATGGTATCCTTCCAAACCATTACCGCTATCTTTCCGCCAAACACCTTCTTCTGCTGTTCAATAATATTATCCAGATCTGTTAAATCCTGTGATTGAGCAGCCTGAAAAAATAGCATAAAAGCCAGTAGAGGGATGAATTTAAGGCAGATGGAACGAGGTTTGTATGACAGCATTACTGGATTATTTGATTGGATTGTCATTTGATAAATATACGGTATGCAACTAAATAATTTTACCATAAAAGCCCAGGAAGCCATTGCACAGGCACAGCAACTTGCCTTTAACAATGGTAATCCAAATATTGAAACAGAGCACCTTCTTAAAGCTTTGTTAAGCGACCAGGAGTCGCCTGTTTCCTTTTTACTGAAAAAGAATAATGTAAACGTACAGTTTGTTGAAAGCAAAGTAGATGAAGCTATTTCCAAACTTCCTAAAGTACAGGGAAGCGAACCTGCCCAATCTATCAGCCGCGATGCTAATAACGTGATTTTAAGGGCTGGCACATCACTCAAAACCTTTAAGGATGAGTTTGTAAGTGTGGAGCACCTCGTGTTAGCTATCCTGCAGGGAAACGATAATTCGGCAAAACTGTTAAAAGATGCCGGGCTGACCGAAAAGGGCCTTATTGCGGCCGTTAAGGATCTGCGCAAAGGGTCAACTGTAAATTCCCAAACATCATCTTCCTCAACATTTAACGCGTTAAATAAATATGCCAGAAACCTGAATGAAGCTGCAAGAGATGGTAAACTTGACCCGGTAATTGGTCGTGACGAAGAAATCAGAAGAACGCTTCATATCCTTTCAAGAAGAACAAAAAATAACCCGATACTGGTTGGTGAGCCTGGTGTGGGTAAAACAGCTATTGCCGAGGGCCTCGCGCACCGTATTGTTAACAGCG
>CAYLVR010000097.1:0-12554 GCA_964387165.1 uncultured Chitinophagaceae bacterium
GCTGAAGTTTTCCCTGGCATTCTCAATGCTCCAATCATCGTTATCGATAGCAACTACTTCTGTGGCTCCCAGTTTTGCAGCAAGTATCGCAAGCACGCCTGTACCGGTTCCAAAATCGAGTACCCGTTTATTATTAAAATCGATATGCTCCATTTGCTGCATCATCATATATGTGGTGGCATGATGACCGGTGCCAAAACTCATTTTCGGGGTGATCACTATTTCATGTTTCGTTCCTGGCACCGGCTCATGAAAATCGGCCCTTACTATACAGAAATCATCTACAGTTACCGGCTGGAAATTAGATTCCCATAATTTATTCCAGTTGGTACTTTGTACCGCTGAAACTAAATATCCTGTGTTATAATTTCCTGCTAACTGTTTCAATTTATTTTCATCAAATAATGAAGAAGAAATATAAGCGCTCAATTTCCCTTCACTTTCCTCAAACCCATCGTATTCCATTTCGGATAATTCTGCAATAAGTATTTCGCCGGTCTCAACGGTGATATTGATAAATTCAACTTTAGTATAGCTCATTATAATAATTTATTTACCGCCATGCCCACACCCATGGCAATACCGATGCTTACAAGCGTGCCAATGACAAGATATTCTGTTTTTACTTCAGGCCTGTCTTTTTCATTGAACCTGATAATACCTTTTGCCGCAATTAATAAGCTGATGGCAGAAAACTGACCCACCAGCACTAATAAATAAACGATCAGTCTTTCTATGATGCCGATCCATTTACCTGCATTGGCAAGGCTTTCGGGATTAATGATTTTTTCCCGCCACCCCTTAGTCATTTGTCCGATTAATATTCCTACCGGAGTGGTCAATAATATCCCACCGGTCATTAATATCCAGAAATGATCGTGCGTATTAAATTTTGCTAATGCAGAGGTTATATTATTCCATTGAAGAAATGTAAAATACCAGCATAATACAATAATAAGCAAGTGCAGTACCTGGTCGATTACAAAATAAAAAACGGCGTCCTTCCTGTACGATTTCCAGCCATCAATAATTGTATGGCTAACAGCAATGATCAGTGCTATATGCCAGTAATGGGGCCCTATAAACAATAATGCAAGCAGCCCTGTTATTAACCCGTGCAGGTATAATTTACCCGATGCAAAATGCCGTGTGTTGCGATGAATTATCCAGCTTCGCGGCTGCAGCACGAAATCTGTAAGTAAATGTGATAATAAAAGTTTAAGCAGCCATACCTGTTCAATTATCATTGGATACCAGTTCTATCAGTGATTTGTATTTTTTTATTATTTCTTCTATCTCTTCCCAACGCCCCGCACTTACATGCTGGCTGATCGTGCTTTTTGACCGGTTCAGTTTATCTGCCACCTGTTGCTGACTTCCCCCTTTTAATAATTCTTCAATTACCTCTGCCTGTTTAGCGGTCATTTGCCTGTAAACCGAATTGGTATAATCGGCAAGTATCGAAAAAGCCATGTTACCCAGGGGTTGGTTGATGGTAATCATCAATTTTCCTCCTGTTTTTCCCATTTCGTCGAGCGCCCTTCCTGATAAAAGGAACGCTTCTCCTTTAGCCAGGGAGAGGGTATTTACAGGCTCTTCCACCGCTCCAAGACCTATGCTTATCCTTATATCAAAAGCGGTGTCCGTTTCTTCCTGGACCAGGCTTATTGCCGCAGTTCTGCAACGTACCGCCATTTCCAAAGCCTTACGCGCATCTGTAAGATATACCTGGAAGCTGTCTCCCCTGTAAAATTCATAATTATCCGGTGAAAATATACTTTTAAGTTCCTCCAGCAGCTTTTTTTCCTGCGCGGGTGTAAGGAGGGTTGAATTAACTATGTCCCCTGTTAAAACTGCATGTACCATGTAAAAGGTTTGCCTAAATATACGAACTTTTTACTAGTTCGTGTTAATAGACGAATATTTTATTAGTTCGTTTGTATATACGAACTAATAAAGGGCGCAATGCCAGATGCGCCCTTGTAGGAAGGTTCAATGATTATTGGTAAAAGAAATATTTCTTTCAAAGGTAGGATGTCTGTTTCTCTGAAACACCCGTAATGCAACGGTAAATTTCCCGTAGTTCTACGGTATTTTGGTATCGAAAATCAACTCATCTTTGTGTATTCGGCCTTTTCACTATAAACTGAACTCAATGTTTCATCTAACAGCCTGCCATCAGGAAGCCGGCTATGTTCAAAGCCATGATAAGTGATGTTTTAATACAGATATGCAGCTATAGTATTTTATTTGCTGTTGTTATAGGCCTGGTAAGATTTCGAAAAATTAACCGGGCTTATCAGCCATTCATTTTTATTACTATAGTAACGCTATTAACCGAATTGGCCAATCCACTTTCTATAAAGTATTTCAATACAAACGCCGTCGTTCTAAATATCTTTATACTGTTTGAATTTCTTTTATGGTTATGGCAATTTAAGAGGTGGGAGGTGGGCGCTAACCCTTCGAAGTGGAAATACCCTGTTCTGTTTTTAGGATTAACAACAATCTGGATAACAGAAAATCTCCTGCTGTCAAAAATATTTATTTTCAATGCAGGATCTGTATTAGCCTCAGCTTTAGTACTGGTATTCCTGTCTATCGACCAGGTAAACAGGCTGATCGTGGAAGAGAAAAATAACCTGCTGCGAAACGCTAAATTTTTAATCTGTTGCGGAGTGCTGATATTACATAGCTATAAAATAATGATCGAATCATTTTATATAGTGAAAGTCAGTCAAAGCAATAGTTTTCTGTCAAATATTTTTATTATTCTCGTGTTGGTGAACCTTTTTGTTAATTTGCTGTATGCGCTGGCAACATTATGGATCCCCACGAGACAAAAATTTACAATGCAATATTGATAGCTGCAGGCATTCTCGGCATTATCGTCGTATATTTTATTATAACAATCATCCGGAACCAGCGCCGGCATTTAAAACTCCAACAAGCAAATCTCCTTGTAGAGATTACAACCCTGGAAAATGAGCGCAAAAGAATTGTGGCAGATTTGCATGATGAACTTGGCCCGCTATTATCAGTAGTGAAATTTCAGATCATGAGTCTCGATACCGTCGATGAGAACGATCTTTTGCTGATAGATAAAGCCAATGCCAACCTTGATAATATCCTGGATCGCATTCGTTATATATGTAGCCAGCTGATGCCACAGGCACTGATACGTAAAGGGCTGGTTATGGCAATTAGTGAATTTATAGGCGAACTGGATAATAAAACCCCGATCCAGATGAGCCTTAAATATGAAACTGTCACCATTCCGGCAAATGCCGAAATACATCTTTACAGGATGATCCAGGAAATCATTAATAATGCCATCAAACATTCAGAAGCCTCAAAACTTGATATCCACCTCTTTGATAATAACAATAAGCTTGTAATATCAGTTAAAGATAACGGAAAGGGCTTTTCTACTGAAAAGGTTAAAGCCGACAGTAAAGGGTTGGGACTAAAAAACATTTTAAGCAGGATAGATATCCTTCACGGTGATCTGTATCTTTCCTCAGATCCAATGAATGGCACTTCTTACACAATTGAAATTCCAAATGGCTGAGAAATTACACTCCCAAATAAGATTAATTATAGCCGACGACCACGAGCTTTATCGTGATGGACTAAAAACACTTCTTGAAAAAAACAAATCACTGCAAATTGTTGGTGAAGCTGCAAACGGAAAGGAACTGATAGAAGTTTGTGAAAATGTGCAAACAGATATAGTGCTTACCGATATCGAAATGCCGGTAATGGATGGGATAGATGCCACCTCATATATTTACTCGCATTTTCCTTCCATAAAAATTATTGCGCTCTCTATGTTTAACCAGGATAATCTTATCATTGATATGATTCAAGCGGGCGCATTAGGCTACCTGATCAAAAATGCAAACAAACATGAGATAGTTGAAGCCATTAATTCAGTTTATAAAGACATCCCTTATTATTGCAGAAGTACCTCTATGAAACTTGCAAAACTTATTGGCACAACGGGATTTGGAGGTAAAGCGCTTGAAAAGATCTCATTTACTGAAAAAGAACTCGGGATCATTAAACTTCTTTGTGAAGAAAAAACCAGTAAAGAAATAGCTGATATAATATTTGTAAGCCCCAGAACCGTTGATGAATACAGGGAGCGGATACGTGAGAAAATGAAAGTGAAAGGAACCACAGGAATCGTTGTTTACGCATTACAGAATGAATTAGTGAAACTGGAACGGAAATAACATTATCCCTCTATTACGATTACATCCGGCTGACAGATGATACAGAACCTTAAAAACTACAATAATTAATAAGCGGGACAATCCAGCATTTTACTGCTCTTTTGCATCAGCAGGTCCCGGGGTCTGAAAGTAATAGCAATATAAGCGCCTCCACTCATTTTTGCATTTGATGATAACGCATTTAGCAAATTATGCGTTCCCAACAATAATGGCCCTGCCCTTAATGCCCCCCCGATCCAGAAACTTCCATTCCTGGTATATTGAACAGGAAAATATAAACCGAATTTTTCCCTTTCCCATCGTGGAGTGATCGTAATTAATTTACTCTCAGTAACGGCAACATGTTTCCTGGAATCCTTTAACAGGTTAATTGACAATTCCCCATTAATGTAAAAATTATCCTGTATAAAGCGGTCAACATTTATTACTACGCGCGCGGGATTATATATATTAAAATACCCGGTAAGCTGAGATGAATGATCAACTATTGTAGCGAGGCTGTCGTTAAAAGACGAGAGATTCTTTATTGAATTGAATTTATTCTGAAGCGTTTCTCCCGACACATCATTTTTTAATGACGCCACACTGCGGCTCGAACGTCCATAAGCATATTTGCTCCAACCCAAGTCAAGTAATGAAACGCCGATTTTCCATTCATAATCGTAATTGTCGTCATCAAAAGCAGTGCTCACTGCCTGGGTTTTTACAATATATTCTATCCCTATATCTCCTGCAGCGCCTGCCTGCGATAACCTGAACATTTCGGGCAGGTCGAGCGTTGTAGTATTCCCATGGGTAAATGATAGACCATACAGAGCGGAGCCCCCATTAATATTATTTATGATCTCGTTTCCCTGCACCTCCCTTTCAATGTTTACATCGCTCAGCCTGGCGAAAGCTCCCGACAAACCTCTTAATACTTTGAGAGAGGCCCCGATATTTAACCGGTACATTTCATTATCAATCAATGTAAACGCGTAGGTCCCGTACAGCTCCAGCCAGGCGCTGCTGGCCATATCCGCACTGATGGTATTATTTTCATTAAAAAAAAGAAATGTTCTTGCGCCCTTAACAGAATCGTTATAGTTTATGTTACCGGTTTTGGCCTGGGTATATGATTTAAAGTTGGCGCCGAATGCAAAAACATGATTTTTATCGATGGCATACCGGCCATTTAACAGCCTTATGTTTGAATTGATGTCGACCTCCCTGGCAAAGTTCCCGTCAACCACATTGAATTTGGCAGAAGGAGCGAGGTATAAAGGAAAGTTTTTGCCGGTTAGCGCATTGGATATCGCCTGGAATTGGGTGCCGAATAACGTAAGGTCCCATTTATAAGGTGTATTCACTATCGATGAAGGATTATTATACACCCCGATGCTTCCTGAATAATTGGAACCGTGTATGGCTGAGTAGTGTTGTGCACGTAATCCACTAATAAAAGATAGACCCATCAATAGTGGTATAAAAAACTTCCCAGCCTTCATATAGGTTCTCAAGATACAAACTTATGAAAAAGGGGGTGTATCTAAAATGATATACCCCCTTTTCTTTTACCAGGCTCCGTTAGCCATTATTAGCTATTAAAAGCCTTTCTGAATATAGACTTCAGTTTATATTCTTTATAATAAGAATCATACCTGGTCAATTCATTACTGCTTCTGAAATGAATATCAATCAGATCATGAAATTTCCTGTTAGTAGGGAACTCATGCTTTAAATTATCAATAGTAAGCGGTTTGATTGCAGAATCAGTATCCTTACTGAAATAGTATCTCTTTTCGGTTAAGCGTGCCTTACTTCCTGTTATATGTACATCTCTGCTATAAATCATAAATCCATCCGTATCAAGCACTTCATAATTTACATTATTATAATTTCTTGAATTACCTGTATTATTGTTTACCTGTGCTGATGTAAATAAAAACATGCATATAAGTAATGGCAGCGCCATTATGGTTCTTGTCATATCTAAAATTTTTTTTTGTATGAAATTGATTTGAAAACGTAAGCGCTAAAATTATACAGATAGTGAACCTATAGCCTGTAAATACATTGCATTACGTAAATGGGAACAGCATCCTCTTTGAAATAGCTGACAGCAGGAAGCTTTGAATGAATGTTCAGTCTGAAGTTACCAGGTGCAGGCGCCCTACGCTGGTTTGATATACCTAACTTCCCCCGTATTTTTATAGAAGAAGATTCCCGATGCTCAAAAGTAGAATTAGTGATCGTTTCTTTTTCTGCATTCTCGGATGATGACGGTACAAAGGAGCAAGCGTTAGTAGAAACCGTTACGAGCAGTAACGTGAGCAAATAAACAAGAAGTAGTAAGGCGCTTTTGGTTCTGTTCATTTCATCGTAAATTTACGAATAATCTCTTCTGTATAAACCACATGCCTAAGTAGTAGCCCTTATGTAAATTTAGGTTTAATATGAACATTGTGGAAAAGAATGTGCAAATCTTCTCAATTTATAAACATTTGACACACCTTTGAGTTGTCAAAGCAACATTTAAAGTCCAGTCCTGATTTGATCCGTACCCTATCATCCAAAATCCAATGAAAGCCAGCTAATCCAGGAATATGAAAAACCAGAAATCCAACTCTATGAAAAAGCATTGAAAAACCACTGTTACAAGATTCTGAACACAGTGAAATTATTATCCCTGCAATTCGTTTGCGGGGATTTTTGTTTTTAATCGGTTAAAATGAAATATACTCTTTTAATTTTCTGCTTTATTTCGGAGGCATACTAAATAAGGATCTTCCACGCCGCAGAAAGATACCTGAACAATTTAAAACATCGTCCTGATAAATCTCATATTTTTGTCACTATTAACTACAGCTTATGCAGGATGTTATCATAGAATTAAAAAATGTTAATGTTTACCAGGGCAAAAACCTGATACTCCAGGATGTAAATCTTGCAGTAAACAAAGGCGAATTCGTGTACCTGGTAGGCAAAACAGGCACTGGTAAATCCAGCTTATTAAAGACTCTTTACGGAGATCTTGCCCTCAAAGAAGGAGATTGTAACGTTGTTGGCTTCAACCTTAAAGGGATGGATTGGAAAAAAGTTCCTTTCCTGAGAAGAAACCTGGGTGTGGTATTCCAGGACTTTCAACTATTGACCGACAGGAACGTGAACGATAACCTGAAATTTGTACTGAGAGCCACTGGCTGGAAAGAAGAAAAGCTGATGGACGAAAAGATCCTGGACGTTCTTGATAAAGTAGGCCTTAAATCAAAAGGTTTTAAATTTCCATTCGAACTAAGTGGTGGCGAACAACAACGTATTGATATTGCCCGGGCGTTGCTAAACTCTCCAAAACTTATACTGGCCGACGAGCCCACAGGAAATCTTGACCCTGAAACATCTGATGAAATCATGAGCCTGCTGTTCCAGATATCCAGGGATTATGGCACCGCAATCGTAATGGCAACACATGATTACCCGGTTATTAATAAATTTCCTGCCCGGGTGGTAAAAACTGAAAGGGGACGCGTTTACGATAATGCTACCATAGCTTACGAATAATTTCTTCAGCATTTTTTTGGATATCGAAAACCGATGGGAGAGCAGCGGCCCGGTTCGTTATATCTTCCGGAGTGAAAGGAACTTCGTAATAATGCCTTATAGCGCCCGCAAAAGCCAGAACGTTATTGGCTTTGGTGCACAGATCCTCCAACCCCGATCCTTCAACGCCCGACCTGTTCGTTATACAATGTCTGCCATTGTATAATGCATTGATCAGTTTTAATTTTACTCCCGTTTTATTAAATGATGGAAGAACATGACATTGGGCGTTCACGATCAATTCATTCATTTTTTCATCAGAAGGATCAGCAATAAGGGAAATATTAGCCGCCGACTTTATCCTTTTCGTTAAAGCCGGTGAAGGATTTTTTCCAGCTATGATCAGCTTAATATCGAACTGTGTAAATATTTTATTGATCAGCCACAACGCTGCTTTTTCATTTTCAGCTACTGACAGGTTTCCATGATACAAACAATATTCCCCTCTTCCCGCCTGCGAGTTTACTGCTGAATAACCGGTAAATACAGGCACAAATATGCTGTTCCTGGTATGAAGTTTCCTTTTATAATTGAACTGGTCAACCTGCGATACAGCAAATATGCAGGTAAATTTCCTTGCTATTTTATACTCGTATTTTTTTAATCGCTTACTCTCTGCATTGTAATACAATTTTTTAAAAAACGACGACGTGGACCTGTGTAGCTGCCGGTAGTATATGTATTCAATATTATGTAATCGCAGGCAGATCTTACGTGAAGCGAACCTTACATCATTCATCAGCCAGGTAGAATGAATACCTTCCAGCAATACCGGGTAGTTATCTTTTAAAATATTATTTAACAGCCGTTTACTTTTTCTCGATGAAACAATATATGGAACGGTAAATGAAAAACCCCACAGACCTTTTTTGCGCCTGTAATAATCAACTGAAGCACAATATTTATTCAGTTCGGGTTGCCGGTCACTATTTTCGGAGAAACAATGCAGGTGAATAATAATACCCGCTTTATGTAAGGCTACAATTTTATAAAACAAATCGGCCATGCCACCATGAACCACAGGATAGGGAACGGTGAGCGATACAATATGAAGATGTTTATCCAACCGGTTTACATACTTTTTTGTAGAATGATAAAAGCGTTTTTTCTTCCCGCCCCCAGTTTAACAATTTCCTGGCTTCAACGCAATTTGCCTGTAATTTATTATATAAAGCGCTATCAGTCAATAGCAGGTTAATATTTTCAGCAATAGATAAAGGTTGAATATTATTGATTAATAAGGCAAAATCAAATGTATCGTTTATCTGCCTGTACACAGGGTAGTCAACGCATATTTGAGGAACGCCCGCGTGCATATAATCAAAAAACCTGTTAGCAAGGGAATAATAGTTACTTAATCCTTCTTTGTCGAATAAGGTAACCCCCAGCCACGCATTTTCAGTGTAACTCTTTAATGCCGAAGGGGTCACTTTACCTTTAAAAAGCACTTTGTTTTCTACCTGGTTATCTTTTACCAGCTGTTTTGCCTGCTCCATAAAATTACCATCCCCACAAATAACCAGGGAAACAGGAACATCTTTCATGGCAGGAATTAAGGTTTCAAAACTTCTTCCTTCGTTTACGGCACCCTGGTATAAAATATATTTTTCATTTTTACCAGGAATTACCCATTCTTTTAAAGCCGGAATATTCCTGATAACTTCATAATTAACTTTATACATTTTGTTGAATTCTGCAGCTATCAGTTCATTTACCGTATACCCGTTTTTAAAATGTGGAACAGTCATTCTCTCCATCTTTTTCCAGAATTTGTAAATAGCAGGTCGTGTAACAATTTCTTTCATCTCACAAAACAGTTCATGTGCGTCATACACTCTTTTTGTTCCTTTTATTTTCGAACTGATCAGGCAGGGGAGAATAGTATCCAGGTCAATAGCACAAACCAGGTGGTGCTTGGTAAATAATAAATAAAAGAATAATCGGATATTAAATTCAGCATAGCCTGCAAACCCGTAATGAAAAAAGCATTTTAATCTTTTTTGATAATAGGGCATTTCGGCAAGCGGGGGTGAGTTTTTTAATTTTCTCCCCACAAGTTGAACATGATAACCATTAGAAGCCAGCGAAGAACAAATGCGAATCATCCGCTGATCATAATTTAAATCATTGGTAACTGTGAATATCAGCCTCATGCTATTACTGTTTTCACAAGTGGCGAGGCTGTGTATATCTGCTCAATCATTTCGACCGATTTCAGCGCCTCCCCGGCTTCAAGAAATTTATAGGAGCTATCATCAAGCGCTTTAATAAGCCCTTCATAAACTTTTCCATGATTACTCATGCTCCCTTCATAAAAACCATAACTATTGGAAAGTGCCGGTTGTATTACAGGAGCAGTTTCGTTTTCCACAGAAAAATATTCAATTGTATTTAAATACTGGCCACCAATTTTCACTGTACCTTTTTCACCAAACAGCGTAAAGGATCCTTCCATATTCGATCCATAAGCATTAATGGTATAATTGAGCGATCCAATGGCGCCGGATTCCATGATCATACTTGCTGCCCCGGTATCTTCAAATGCGATGCTGTTTTGGTGATTCAGATTAGCCCTCCAGCCAGAAACCTCGCGGATGCCCCCAACAAACCAGTAAAGAATATCTATAAAGTGACTGAACTGTGTATATAATGTTCCGCCGTCCAGTTCCAGGGTTCCCCGCCAGGCGTTTTCATAATAAGCACCCGGCCTGTTCCAGGCACAGTTGATATGAAACCCTGTTATTTTGCCCAGCCTGCCTTCGTCAAGCAGCTGCTTCACTGCTAAAACAGGGGGATTAAACCTGTTTTGTTTGACTACAAACAGTTTTTTGCCGGAAGCGGTTGCCGTTTTAACCAGCTCTCTGCCATTGTCAACATTAATGGTCATCGGTTTTTCACACAACACATGCGCACCATGTAATAATGAATCTTCCGCATGCCCGGCATGAAGTCCGTTAGGCGTACAGATCACCACTATATCCGGATTTTCTTTTTGCAGCAGAACCTTATGATCTTTGTAGCTATTTGCACCGTAAGCAGTTCCCAAAGTTGATGCACGTGCTTCAATAATATCGCATACGGCAACGAGTTTTCCGCAGGATTGAATACATTCTGCATGCCTGGCGGCTATGTTTCCGCAACCAATTATGGCAAAACGGTATAGCATCTGGCAATATTAATGGTAAAGAGCCGAAAAAAAACAGGTTTGGACAACTTAAGATTCAAATATTTATGTAGCTTTGCCGACTTATTCAGAGGATCATACTCTGATGATGCTTATAAAAAAAATATAGATGTCTTATTTAACTAAAGAAAAAGTTTCAACATTCTTCGCAGATTTCGGAGGTAAAGCAACAAATACCGGTTCCGTTGAGGGCCAGATCGCTTTGTTAACAGAACGTATTAATCGTATTTCTGAACACCTTCAGAAAAATAAACACGATTTCTCCACTCACCGTGGTTTGATGAAACTTGTGGGCCAACGTAAACGCCAGCTCATTTACCTGAGTAAACATAACCTTCAGGGTTACCGCGCACTGATTGAAAAATTAGGCTTAAGAAAGTAATTCCCTTATGCTCAAGTTATAAACTATTCCCAACTACATTCATGGTTGGGAATAGTCGTTTTTGTTGTATTCCTTCGATAAATATTAAAACAGATTTTACGTATGCTTTCTCAACCAATTAATGTAACGTTCGATATAGGCGGCGGAAGAATGGTGACTATTGAAACAGGTAAACTCGCGCGCCAGGCCGATGGAGCAGTTACGGTGCGCCAGGGAAACTGTATTATTCTTGCCACCGCAGTAGCCAATAAAGAACCGAGAGAAGGGCAGGATTTCTTTCCCTTATCCGTCGATTACCAGGAAAAATTTGCCTCTGCCGGACGAATCCCAGGATCCTTCTTTAAAAGAGAAGCCAGGCTGAATGACTATGAGATACTGACCAGTCGCCTGATCGATCGCGCCCTCCGTCCTTTATTTCCAGAAGACTATTTATGTGACGTTCAAATACTTATATCGCTTGTTTCAAGTGATATAGAAGTTATGCCCGATGCACTTGCCTGCCTGGCTGCTTCCGCTGCACTGGCAGTTTCAGATATTCCCATCAAGGAAGTTATCAGCGAAGTACGTGTGGCGCGCGTGGATGGTCAGCTAATAGTTAACCCAACCCGTACGGAACTTGAAAAGGCCAGCCTTGAATTTATAATTGCCGCTACCGACAAGAACCTGATGATGGTAGAAGGTGAAGCAAAAGAATGTAGTGAAGAGGACCTGGTGAAGGCACTTGAACTGGCTCACGATGCTATTCGCATCCAGATCAAGGCGCAGGAAGAGCTTAGAAACAAAAAAGGAGTTACTGCAAAAAGAGACTACCCTAAGCCGGAAACAAATGATGAACTGCAGCAGAAAGTAAACGCTTTTGCAAAAGATAAAGTTTACCAGATATCAAAAGCCGCCAGCGCTAAACACGAACGCAGCGACGCTTACGATGCACTGAAAAAAGAAACCATCACTGCTATTTTAGGGGAAGAGCCTGAAGACAAAGACAAAAAACTAGCTAAAAAATACTTTGAGGACCTGAAATGGGAAGTAGTAAGAAATATGATCGTTGATGATCGCGTTCGCCTCGATGGCCGCAGCCTCGACCAGGTTCGTCCGCTGGCAATGGAGATAGATCCACTTCCTACGCCACATGGTTCCGCATTATTCACCAGAGGTGAAACTCAATCACTTA
>CAYLVR010000098.1:0-12396 GCA_964387165.1 uncultured Chitinophagaceae bacterium
ACTGGAATTTACGGCTTTCCCAAAGCGCCAGCAGCAGAAATTGCTATCGTCACCGCACAGGAATTTCTACAATCCTCATTGATAATTAAGCTGACAGCAGCTACTATCAAGCTAACCCGCTAATATAACCCTACAAATATTTGGTTATCTTCGCGCCCGCATTAAACGCAACTAATATGACACTGGAAGAACAACTGGTTAAAAGAAGTGGAAATAAATGTGAGCTATGTGAATCAACCACAGCATTAAGAGTTTATGAAGTTCCACCCGCAACACAAAGCGATGAGAATAACGCGATATTAATATGTGAAAAATGCGCTGCACAAATTGAAAAGAAAGAAGAACTCGACAGCGCCCACTGGGATAATCTCACAACAACTATATGGAGCGAAATACCAGGTGTTCAAATAGTAACCTGGCGAATGCTTAACCGTATGCGCAATGAAAGCTGGGCGGCAGACAGCCTTGATATGATGTATCTCGACGATGAGAAACTCGCCTGGGCCAAAGCCACAGGAGATCATGAAAATGATTCCTCAGTAGAATTACATAAAGATGCAAATGGTCAGCAACTCTTCGCAGGAGATACCATAGTCCTTACAAAATCCCTCGACGTAAAAGGCACCTCCCTAAACGCTAAAATGGGTACCGTCGTAAAAAATATCCGTTTAGTAGAAAATAATACAGAGCAAATTGAAGGGAAAATAGAAGGACAGGTTATCGTCATTCTAACTAAATACGTAAGAAAGCAGGGAAGTTAATGCAGAACTACCCGCAATAATTCATAATAACCGGAAATAATATTAATATTTGGTGGTTGGTGAACAACACCAGCCACCAAATAAAATACTATTATGCTTCAGGCTGAGCCACGTACCTTAAATAAGGCTTTACCACTTTTACTCCTTTTGGAAATTTCTTTTCAGCATCTTCTTTAGAAAGCGAAGGTGGGATAATTACTTCTTCACCCACTTTCCAGTCAACCGGTGTGGAAACGGAATGTTTATCATTTAACTGTAATGCATCCAATGCGCGCAGTATTTCCTGGAAATTCCTTCCAATAGCAGGAGGATAGGTCAAAATAAGTTTAACCTTTTTATCGGCCCCGATTATAAATACAGAACGCACTGTTGCAGTCGCCGAAGCATTAGGATGGATCATATCATACAGCTCAGCCACAGCACGATCTTTATCGGCAATCAATGGAAAATCAACAACTGTATTACAAACTTCGTTAATGTCCTTAACCCAGCCATGATGCGCATCTACAGGATCAACACTTACCACCAGCGTTTTCGCATTTCTCTTTTTAAACTCGGCACCCAATTGAGCAGTGCGACCTATTTCGGTAGTACAAACAGGTGTAAAGTCAGCAGGGTGTGATAATAATACACCCCAGCTATCACCTAAGTATCCATGAAAATCTATTTCTCCTATAGTTGTCACAGCTTTGAAATTGGGAGCTGTGTCCCCTAATCGTAATGACATAATATTTGGTTTTTACTTTACTAATATATTTCTCTGAAGAGGTACGTCGGGCAAAGTTTGTGCAACCTCTTTTGGCAGATTTATTTCACTGAAGGTGCTAACTGTTCTTGTCAGTGGAACACTATTCAACCATTTCCTGTGAGAAAAATCGCCGAAGGTTTCACCTGCTGTTCTCTCGGCAGCATAGGTACCCAGCAGGTATTCAAGTTCCATTAATAATTCAGCTTCATTCAGGCTTTCCTTATACAGTTTGTTCAATCTTTCCCCTATCCTATCCCCGCCAATCTGCAAATTGTACCTGCCAACACCAGTACCCACAAAACCAATCTCAGAAGCGAAAGGTCTGGCGCAACCATTAGGGCACCCTGTCATCCGCATTACAATTTCCTCGGCACCCAGATTGTACTTAACAAGCATGGGTTCAATCTTATCCAGCAAGATGGGCATGTACCGTTGAGCCTCGCCCAGGGCAAGGGGACAAGTGTTCAGCGCCACGCATGCCATAGCATTTTTGCGCAGGGCAGATGCATTGTCTGTATGTTCAATAATCTTATAACGATCAAGTATTTCCTGTATCCCGGCTTTATCCTGTTCTTTAATACCTCCCAGCACCAGGTTCTGGTTGCAGGTAAAGGTAAAACCTGCTTTGCCGGTCTTTGCAATATCTAAGAGAGCAGACTTAATAAACACTTTTCCGTCATCTAAGATCCTTCCGTTCTCAACATACAGCGTATAATACCACAAGCCTGCATGATCCTTCTCCCAACCATAAAAATCCTTTCTTGATTCAAACTTATAAGGTCGGGGCTCTTCAATGGGAAAACCACAACGCCGCTCCAGCTCTTCTTTCCAGAAATCTAATCCAAGACGGTCAACTGTATATTTGAGTCTCGCTACTTTCCTGTCGCTACGGTTCCCATAATCCCTTTGAATGGTAGCCACTTCATATACTGCTTTTAATGTTTGTTCCCAGCCCGAAACAAAGCCGAAAACTGTGGCAAGACGAGCGTAATGATCAGGGTTACCATGTGTTGCAGACATACCTCCGCCTATTCCTATATTAAAGCCTTTCAGTTCATTATTTTCTATAATGGCGATCAATGCAAGGTCATTCCCCAATACATCGATATCGTTGTTAGGAGGAATAGCTATACCCACTTTAAACTTACGGGGCATATACCTGTTTTGATACAAGGGATCTGCTTCCAGCTCCTTGTCAACTAATTTTTCTCCGTCGAGCCAGATCTCGTAATAAGCATTTGTTTTTGGTAACATTCGTATGCCAATCTCTTTTGCATACTTATACACTTCTGCGTGCGCCGGAGATTGTACAGGATGAGAACTGCAAAGAACATTTCGGTTGACGTCTCCACACGTTGCCAGTGTAGTAAGTCCGGCCTGGTTAAACACTTTAAGGGTAGGCTTTACTTTTGACTTCAGAATTCCATGCAATTGTATGGTTTGCCTGGTTGTTATTTTAATAACACCTGTAGAGTTTTCCCCGGCAACATTATGTAATGCAATATACTGTTCAGGAGTTATGACCCCACCGGTAAGCCGTAACCGTATCATAAATGAATACAAACGATCCAGCTTTTTAGCGGCCCGAGCCTCTCTTCTGTCGCGATCGTCCTGGATATACATCCCGTGAAAGCGCACAAGGGCAACATCATCTTCATTTATACTACCTGAGATTTCATTTGCAAGGCTTTCCACAAATGTTCCTCTCAGGCTATCACTTGCCATTTTTATTCTTTCCGTCGATGAAAGATTTTGATTTTTCTCAGCCATAGCGAATATCATTATTACCCGCCTGCTATTTGATTTGATAAAAGGTAAGCAGGAGAGTATTCAACCTCTGCAAAAGTCGATCAGAAGCAACGGTTAAGGAAATCGCTAATGGTAATCTCTTATAACTTTAAGTTATAACGAGAAGCGAAGTGCATGAACAGGTTTGCGAGTTGTTCAGCAGAGCCCTGTCTTTCGATGAAATAAAAAAAACGCTCAATATGCAATCCTTCTACGTTCACCACCTGTAATATATTATTGGAAAGCTCAGTTGCAATGGAGTGAATAGACAGGAAGGCCATTGATTGTGAATTTCGCAGATAAGTTTTAATGGCCTCTGTAGAACCCAGATCCATCTCGATATTTAATGTAGAGAAAGTTATACCATGTGACTTTAAGGCGTGGGCAATTACATCTAATGTTCCCGAGCCGGTTTCTCTCATAAGCAATGGGATCTTTTTTAATGTTTCAATTGTTATCGTGGAGCGTTTAGCAAATGAATTGTTGATTTTACTAACCAGCACGATCTCGTCTTTCAGGTATTTTGTATATTTTATTCCTTTATTTTTTGATTTGCCTTCTATAATTCCAAGATCAATATCATTATTTAGCAGTGCATGTTCAATCTGTTCCGTATTTCCATTTAGCAATTTTACTTCTACATCCGTATATCTTTTATGGAATCCGGCCAGGGCAGAAGGTATAACATATTGACTGATGGTAGTGCTTGCACCAAGATGGAGTAGCCCGGTATGACTATCAGAAAAATTGTTCAGGTCAAATTCCATCTTCCTGTAAATGGCAAACAATTCTTCAGTATGATTCAACATAACATGCCCCTCTTTCGTAAGATTTATCTGGTTGCCTTTCCGCTCAAATAGCTGCACCTTAAAATGCAATTCTAATTCCTTGATATGTTTGGTAACGGCAGGCTGGGTTATAAATAGATCTGTTGCTGCTTTTGTAAAGCTCAACCGTTTAGCTACTGTATGAAATACTTTAAGTCGAAAATCAAACATATTTGTTCATTCCCAATCTGAAAAAAAATTTCCCCTCAGGGGATCAATTTATACCATCTCATTTTACCAAACCCGCGCCCACCCTACATTTCAACGTTTGGCACGGCATTGGATGTATACACTTCGGTTTTTCATAGGATATTGGATTTTAAAACACGGGCGGGATTTCTATCCTGCCTTTTTCTTTTTATCAGGACAGGTAGTTACTCTCCCCAATTAATTTCTTTCACACCATTGGCAGATTGAATATCGGTGATGGTTTCTGATAAACGTGTTTCATTAACCGATTTAAACCGGAAAAAGATAATAAATTCATCATCATTATTTTGTACGGAAAAATCAGACACCTGTAAATGATCAGTTTGAAATATCCTGTTAATAATATTCCCGGAATTATTTTTCCCTTCAATAATTATCCGCATGCTTTTTTGCTTAAACTTACCTGTAAATCTTTTCTCCAGCGGTTTAAGTATCCATAAAATAATTAATGCTAATAAGGTGGTTATTAAAGCTGCGAAATACATTCCTCCACCAGTGGCAAGACCAATAGCAGCAACCGTCCACAATCCTGAAGCGGTTGTTAAACCACGAATAACACCCTGCTTTAAAAACAAAATTGTTCCTGCTCCGATAAAACCAATTCCGCTAATCACCTGGGCAGCGATCCTTGAAGGATCAAGTGTAATATGTGGTTTTTCCAAAACATCAGTAAATGCATAAGCAGATACTAACATTGTCAATGCCGCGCCCAGGCAAACCATCATATGTGTTCTTAAACCAGCAGCCCAATCTTTTCTTTCTCTTTCCAGCCCTATAATGGCACCAAAAAAGGAAGCCAGGGCCAGGCGGGTCATTATTTCTGTCCAGTGGATCATTTAGTCTGGTTTCATTCCCTCAAAGTTACGTGCCGGCAGCCATACTCATCTTCCTGTGCCTTCGCGGTTAATCCACGAAAAAGAGTGCGTTGCAGGCGCTGGTCGCATGCGTTGCTCCATACGTGTTAGCCTGGCGGGCAAACCAATTAAAAATTGCTGGGCTTTTTTTCCTTTGTCTGTCCGCAATTCCCAATGTTCAATGCGCCATTCTTTAATAAGGTTCTCCAGTATTTGTATATAATCGATTGTAGTGTACACACCAATACGTTGCGCTGCGTGCGCGAAATGGGTAAATGCAGTTCCGGGAGTTTGTCCTGCCTCGCGTAAAAAATGAGCAGGCATAAGAATGTTTTTACGCATCATTACTTCGAAGGCGCACATCATTTCGTCGGTATCCCATTCGAATATTCTCGAAGCAAAAGTCTGGTAAGCGTTGGCATGACGTGCTTCGTCGGCAGCAATTAATGCGCAGATTCTTGCCAGCTCATCGTTGCCCGATTTTTTTGCGAGCGTGGCTACGCGACGATGTGAAATATTAGTAGCCAGTTCCTGGAAGCTTGTATAAATAAATGTTTTATAAGGATCCTGGGAAGTTCCCACATCAAAACCATCTGCTAAAAGGTACTGGGTGGATATTTCCAGTTCCCTCATATTAATTCGTCCGCTGAGGTATAAATAGCGGTTGAGTATATCCCCGTGGCGGTTTTCTTCTGCGGTCCATCCACGTATCCATTGATGCCATCCACTATTACGATCCAGGGGTGCCGGCTGCAGGCTATATAACCAGCTTTCATAAGAAGGCAAAGCCTCTTCGGTAATCGTATCGCCAACAAGAACCACGAGCAGGTCTTCAGACAGTTCCGAGGCCTTTTGTTGCAACGTTTGTAATTCGCGGGTAAACGAATGATCGCTTGCCACGGGAAGGAGATCGGCAGGTTGCCAGGAAGATTCGACGGGTTTTAGAAAGGTCGTTACATCTGTTAACAGGGTGCGATCAAGTTCAATTAAAACTTCTTCTTTAGTGCTGTGAGCCATGAAATCTTACTTATATATTAAAGGCTCAATGATGAAAATGCCGTGCCGCCATCTTGTTCAAAAAGCTCATTCATTTATGCAAACATATAACAACTAAAAGGGAATAATGATGGAGAGTTTAACTGTCAGGCAAATAGTATCACATGTATATTTAAATTTATATATTTTATACTAATAATGAGCCGAATATAGATCAATTGAATTGTGGTTCCTATAATCTGAAATAAGGTGTTTTCTACGTTTTGCTCATAAAAAAACCGCTCCGGAGAGCGGTTAAAAACTTTAAGAAAAAACATCATCTATATAGTCTGATCATCGGTAGTAGCGTCAGGAGCGTTCTTCTTTACAGAATCTATTCCATTATCGCGACCGGATGCGGCCTCATACATCTCACTTGTTCCTATTATCTGACCGTTGGATGCCTTTAAATTGAAATAATGCTTTCCGTTGGCAGATGTTTTCCTGTCAAAATTAGAATCGTTAGAAGAATGTTTTTTAACAGATTCTATTCCGTTTGTCGCTCCCGATTTTGCTGAATATCCTTCACTCGAAAGAATGGTTTGTCCATTATCTGCTTTCAGGTTAAATTGAAATTCACCATTTGTCCTTTTTGTAATAACAAATTTACCCATAGAATTACTTGCTTATTTGAGGTTAACAATATATCCAATTTAAACTTAATTTATGAACCGTCAAAGTTCACCATGAAATTGTACCAGTTTGAAACAAGTGCCACCTATCACTTAAAAATAAACGGTTTAATTGCTGTATCCCCGGTTTTTGATATAATCATTTTCAGAATATATTTCCCCTGCTTAAGCCGGCCAGGGTTAATTTTTACAATATTATTTCCTTCAGAAATATTTCCGGTAAACCGTACTGTTATTTTACCACTCATATCATATATCGTATATACAACAGCAGAAGCAACAGGAGAAATTACCGAAAAATTAATATCGCTCACTACAGGGTTCGGATATATTTTATCGATAGCAGCACTCGATGAATTATTTGAAATAATAATTATCGGGCTGTATTTATTCGCCCCATCAAAATCCACCTGCTTCAACCTGTAATAATTATTCCCTTTAAAAGGTTGTTGATCCGTAAATCCATAGCTAAGCCTCGATGCGCTATTACCGCCATTCGCCTGCGTTGCAACAAACCCAATATTCGAAAACTGCACTCCATCCTTCGAGCGCTCTATAAAAAATCCTGAATTATTACTTTCTGTTTGCGTTTCCCATGAAAGAATAGCTTTATTATCAACCATTTTCCCGCTTAATAATCCGAATGTTACCGGTAATGTACTATTTGAACTGGAAAAAGCATATTCGGTACCGGTAGCGCCTGTTACGGTAAGTGTTTTGTTGACCATATCCAGGATTGCTTCTGCGTCCACCCAGTTATTATCAGCATGATCAGTTCTTTTTACCAGTTTGAGCAATCTTTCATCAACAATATCCGGATGCCCATCATAATTATAAACCAAAGTGTAAGTCGGAGTATTCGTTCCAGCTATTTTCACCCCCCAGTACCTCAATGGAAAAGCAGTCCAGTCAGAAGGCAAAACAGAACCGTCTCTTATTGGTAAATCATCGACCCTGTACACCTGTATGCCTGTAATTGTTCCTGAGGTGCCGGTAACTGTAATTTCATCTCCCTGAGGATGCGCAAGACTTGCCGCGTAGCCACCTGTTTCATTATAATCATTGGATGATGCATCTCCCAGCGCGGCGCCACTCCATGGCCTGCTGATAATATTCATATTGTTCAATATCCCGTCATTGCCATTTGCAGACAGATCGCTGACGAGACTGCCGTTTTCTTCATTGAAACTCCAGTAACCTGCCAGGCCAGGTTCGTTGCCAGTTAATTTTTCCGTCATCGATGCCCGGATATCGGACGCCGAACGCGCCACGTTCCATATCCTGATTTCATCCAGGCTTCCGGTAAACGGGTAGGCTGTACCCGTAACCTGCGATCCGAACCTTAGTGAATTATTATTTTGATTGATCGTAATACCGGAGGTTTTTGATGCTTCCAGCACGCCATTAACGTATAAATTAATAATTGAGCCATCATAAGTAGCTGCAATGTGATACCATTTACCGGTTTCATATTTGGTAACAGAATTAACTCTGTTATCATCTCCTGTGGTCTGTTGATTAAATCGTACAAAGAACTTCTGATCGGCCGAAGCACCGGCAGCTGACAGCGAAAGTTCATAACCATCCATGGTTTGATTTACTGCTTTGGTAATTAATCTTTGGGTGGTCAGCGCTTCTGGTTTGATCCAGGCTTCAATAGTGAGTGCATTGGTCAGATCCAGACTATTATGATCCGGCACACTTACATAATCATCTGTTCCATCAAAATTCAATGCATATCCCGGTCCTCTATTAATAACAGGTGCTATTGCCTCGGCAGTTGTAAAAGTGAAAACGCCAGACCAATCGCTTATTTCAGACTCAATCATTGCATTCACTCGCCAGTAATAAATTGTATTATTAAGAAGTGCTGGCAGGGTAACGTTTGTTTCAGCAATATCCGATTCATCATAAACTGGATTTGTGAAATCAGCTGCTGCTGAAACCTGCACGCTATATGAAGTTGCGCCCGCAACCGGGTTCCAGGTCAGAACAGGTGAAACAGCTACGCCTGTGGCATTATTTTCGGGTGCAGTTAATTTTGGCACTGATAGATCTGTTGACATTAGCTCTGCAATCTCCGCTGCGCCAAGTGCACTATTAAAAATCATAGCATCGTCAATAGCACCTTTAAATTTAGTGGTCCCATCACTTTGCGCCCCTATAGCCAACGCGAGATTATTAGCGACAATAGGGGCCGGATTTGCAGGAGTTGTTGTCGCCTCCAGTACACCATTAATATATATTTTTAGTGCAGATCCGTTGTAAGTTGCAGCAACATGCATCCATGTTGTTCCGTCTGTAGGAAAGCTTGTTACAGAGTTTACCCTGAAGTTCGCATTCTGATTGAACCTGAAAAAAACCAACCCATCATTGCTCAAGGAAAGTTCATATCCACTGGTGCCACCTTGCAAACCTTTTTTAATAACGTATTGTGTGCCGGTAGTTGTGGGCCTGATCCAGGCAGCAATGGTTATCTGACTGGTAATATCCAATGAAGCATGATCAGGCACTGTTGCATAATCTGAACTTGTGGTAAGTGACAAAGCATTTCCATTTTTGCCGATCACTCTTGCTGCACTTCCAAGCACCGTTCCATTATTTCCGTAAGTAGAGGCATCAATAATGGAGGTTGTTCCGCTAGCCTCATCCATTTTCCAATGACCCACCAATGATTCAGAAGGTGGCGCCACTTCGTTATCGGATGCTAATACGCCCACTACCTGCGAAGAACTGGATGCAAGGATAACTATATCTGATGTATAATTTTGTTTACTGCTTGTTGCATTATTATAGCTTCCGCTAAGCAAGATATTTTCCGCGCCAAAGACAATACTTGCGGTTGAAGATTCGCGGTAAGCAATATTTCCACTTCCTTCTGAAGTAGTATAGACCACTTTAACTTTTCCTGCTGTTTCATTTAGGATCACTATTGGTCGTGTACCCCCCGAAGTAGGCACCTGGTAGAGATTATCCCAGGTTCCTGCCGGCCTTCTTACTAATAAAGCTATTCGTGGATAGCTGCTGTTATCGTAGCTCGTCTTCACAGCACAATAAAGTGTTCCATCACTGGCAACACTCATGTTTATATGATCATCGGCCATACCCGCTCCGAAATCAACTGCCGACTGCGTAGCAGGAACCTCATCAGCGGACCAGTTCGTGGAAACTGAAGGATCGGCGCCTGTATTAATAGTTTTAAATCCGAATCTTTTAATGGAAGAACTCTGGTTGGACCAGAAAACACCTGTTTTTCCGGGCAAACAAATTACCGCTCCTATATCATCACTGTTAATTCCCGATGCAACTGTAACAGGTGAACTCCATGTGCTGTACGGTGATTCGCTCCATCTCACATTAATAGTGGTCGATCCATCTGAAGCCAGCCACATTCTTCCTGTGTTATCAACATCTATAGTTGCTGTTTCCACCGATGCATCCAGCGAAACAGGAACGGAAGCAGGACGGGTTGTCCATAATTTATAAATTGAATTTGCTGCAACATATTCAAGAGACAGCAACTCAGAAGATACACCTTTATATAGCAGTACATGTGTTATATTATCAACCACTTTGCAATCTGCATGTGCATTCCCAGCTGCAAGCAGCAGTATGTTCGTCCAATTCGTTCCATCAAGACGCCACAGGTAAGTATTACCGTTAGTAGGAAATACTGCCCACCATTTTCCATCGTAATGCCAGGTTTTAGATTGCGGTTTTTCTCCGGTTACGGCAGTTCCTGAAATGGAAACTGCGGAAAGGGGAACAACGGAAGAAAATGCCTGTGCAAAGGTTTTACCGGAAGGAGATAAAACAGCAGCAATAACAATCAAAGCAAGTAAAAATGTTCTGTAAAAAATCCTCATGATTATATTTTAAATGGATATGCTTGATAAAGCCCGCTATCACAAATCAATCGAAAGGTGTACAGAAAACATTGCTATTTAATATGGATGAGGAAGATAAAAATAGCAGGTTCAATCATTAAAATAATACAATATTTCAACAACTGAATCATGAATCTAATCCTAAATAAAGAAAATATGAGAATTATCGAATGAAAAACAGGATTTTTATCACTCACTTAATTCAGATCAATTAAAGGCCCTGGTTACGTTAGTAAGATATCAATTTTATCGGATTTTGGGCAGGCACTTTCATTACCTATTTCTTCATGCGCACCCTGCATTATTAAATCTTTAGATACTCCTGCTATACGCATTTCAGTGCTGCCCAGAACTGTTGCAGGTAAGGAGAGTCGCTCCAGGTGTCCTTCGTATGGCCAAGCAAGCTGACAAATGACAATAACAGACATGCCGATGATTCCACCGATAATAGAGGCAATCGCATCATAGATATCGTAATGACCCCATCCTGAAAACTTAGAAATCAATTCGAAACCATAACTGATGTCAACCACTATCACAAAAACAATAAACGTTGCCTGGATAATAGAATCAGGGAGCAGCCACAACATGACTGCTTCCAGCAAGGCGCCCATTGCAATACCCACAAAAAAATGCCTCCATTTATCTCGCTGTATATTCCTTAACAACTATACTCATTAAATATGAATGATGTTCTTTTCGACCTTCGAAGATAAGGCCCGAAAATGAATATAGCATACTGCCTCGCACAACATGAAACGTTCATCACATGAACATGACCTTTGCAAAACACTTTTTATTTTATTAGCTTAAACCCATACCTATGAACGGTTTGAAATATGCAGTGCTGATGCTGATGGTGCCGGTAAAACAAATATCATCAGGCACAAAAAATCTTTTTTCTTCAGAATGGGTGATGACACTTTGATAAAGCCACCGATACATAATAATAAAACTAAAAGATGAGAACATTTCCATTATTATGTGTGGCTGTGCTGGTATTCATTGCATGTAAAAAAGATAAAGATGAAGGACCAACAGACGGCCAACTTCAATACGACGGAGGGAAATACAATATCGAAAAGGGTCTTATTTGGGATTATGGGGACTATTATTTTTCCTCGCATTACACGCAAAGTTATTTTTTGAAAAACGGGATGGAGTTCGCTTCGTGGGGAAACCAGGAACTGCAACCCAACGACCCGCCTATTACCCTGTTTTATGTATTATCATCACCGGGAACGGCCAGCTTTCAAAACGGAGTTTTTAAGTGTTATTACAACGAGGATTACGCAGACTGGCAAATAAATGGGCTCCCCGATCAATTAAAAAACGAATTCCTGTGCACAGCAGGATATGTATGCTTTGATGCCAACAACGATAAAAAGATAACTGAGAGCGAAAGATTCCGTGTTTTCGGAGGAACACTTACAATTACAGATAGTTATACAGAATATAACCTGGAACTGGAAAACGGGAAAAAAGTAACAGGCCGTAATTCAGCAACATTCACTAAAACATTGCCGCCATCATAATTTTAATATCAAGATTGAATAATTAACTGCTGAGAAGGTGAGAATAGTTATTAAAAATATTTCTATTGTTTTTATAGTGTCTGAAAAACATTGCACCAGCTTTCGGGCTGGTGCAATGT
>CAYLVR010000099.1:0-12365 GCA_964387165.1 uncultured Chitinophagaceae bacterium
GGCTTTGTTGGTTATTAAAATCCTATAATGAGATGAAAACACCTAATCGTGATTTACTTGTATTGGTTAAAGATGATCGGCTTGACAAAGATGCCATTGAGTTTGAGCTCGAACAGCTTAACCAATTATTATTTGTTTTCGAAACGGTTGACAATTTCTGTGTTGCTCATGAAGTATTTGATATGAACAAATACAAGATCATTCACAACGCAAAAAAAATCCGCCAGGTTATGAGCGAAAAGGAAGTGAAACCTTTTGTATTCATATCCAATAAAAACTAACGACTACTTCGGCTCTGCTTATGAAAGTTCAACTCCACTGAGTGACCTTAATAGCATTACTTTATCTTCTCCAATGCAGTCTCCAGATTTTCTAACATCTCTTTTATTTCTTCCTTTTTACACGTTCCCACACTTAACCTGTACCACGCAGAATTATTTGAGGCCCCAAAGGCATAAAACGGAACAATCGCCAGTCTGGCTTCATTTAGTAAATAGCTGGTAACATCAGCCTGGGTCTGCAATAGCAGATTCCCCGTTTCGCCATTCGGTGAAGCACCTTCTTTTTCAAAGGGGATGGGCGGTCTCGTGATTGTTTTGCCGGCAAAATCAAACTTGATAGTAAGATATATCGCACCCTCCGGGGCAATAGCATCAACAGGGAACCCCTTTTTTTTCATCTCCATCAGGCCAGTATAAATACTTCTTAAACGTTCCTCTATCTCGCGTTTGAAATTCGATAGATAATTATCAATTGCAGCGTCTTTCTTCAAAAATGCTGCAACGGCTTTTTGTTCCGCCATTGGCGCCCAGGCACCAATATGTGTAAGAATGGCCTTCATTTTAGCAATAACTTTTTCAGGCCCCATAGCCCAGCCAACACGCACTCCGGTAGAGGCAAACGCTTTGCTGATGGCATCAATAAAAATTGTGTATTGTTTCATTGCCGGTCTTAACGAAACCGGATTATAATGAACAATGTTGCCATAAGTAAGATGCCAGTACATCTGGTCGTACATCAAATATAATTTCTTCGCATCCTTTGCACGTGAAGCATTTTCTTCGAGTATCATATCACATATTGCGGCAAGATCGCTTTCCGACATTGTAGTACCTGTAGGATTCTGTGGTGAACAAAGTGATATGAATGCAGCACCCTTTATGTGGGGACGAATGTCTTTTGCTGAAGGCATAAACTTATTTTCAACACTCGCTTCAACTACTACATGCTCTGCCCCAACAAAATGTGTATAATGATTATTGTTCCATGATGGCACCGCGTAAATTATTTTATCGCCTGCATCACAAATAGTACGGTAAGCGGCGTATATTAAAGGTCTTCCACCAGCAGCAATTAATATTTCGTTTGTTGAATATTGAAGTCCCTCACGTTTGCTGATAAACCCGGCAACAGATTCACGCAGATCGATATTTCCTTCGGCAGCAGGGTAATTAGTAAAATGATTTTTATACGCGGTAATAATTTCTTCTTCGAGTTCTTTTGGAATAGGGAAAATAGAAGGGTCAAAATCACCGACAGTAAAATTGTATATTTTTTCTCCCTGCCTGATCTTCTCGCGAATTTCACCACCGAGTTTAACTATTTCTGAACCAATAAGTGTTTCTGAGAGGTGCGATAAGCTCATATGCCTGAATTATCGCGCAAAATTAGCCTTTCTTTTCTTTCCACATTCGGTTAAACGTCTTCTCTGGAAAATTTAACGGGGCCCGGTGTTTTGTCCAGCCGGTAAATAATTTGTTGATCATCCAGTTTTTCATGGATTTACTGCCGCTGTTCATCCATTCTCTGTGCAGGCTGGCCGTTTTCCAGGCTTTCCAGGCAAGTTTTTCTTTAAGAGAAACAGATCCCATTTCTACTGCTTCGCTCCTGTTTTCAAGTAATAGTTCATGCAGATTGATTTTCACCGCACATACCTGTGTGCAATTACCGCATAAAGAAGAGGCATGGCTTAAATGTTTCCACTCATTCATGCTTTGCATCTGCGGGGTAATTACTGAGCCGATTGGTCCACTATATGTGGTTTCATAAGCATGACCGCCTATATTTTTATATACGGGGCATGCATTTAAACATGCGCCACATCTTATACAATACAAACTCTCTCTCGATTTTTCGCTCGCTAATATATTAGTGCGTCCATTATCGAGTAATATCACATACATTTCTTCCGGGCCATCTGTTTCACCGGATTGTTGCGGTCCGCTGATAACAGAATTATATACAGTAACCGTCTGCCCGGTACCGTAAGTAGATAATAATGGCCAGAATAACGCGAGGTCAGTAAACGAAGGAATTATTTTTTCAATGCCAACAATTACGATATGCGTTTTAGGAAATGCTGCACTTAAACGTGCGTTACCCTCGTTCTCTGTAAGTGCAATACTTCCGGTATCTGCAATAATAAAATTTGCTCCTGTTACGCCTATTTCGGCCTGTGCGTATTTTTCTCTTAATTTTTCCCTTGCAACAAGCGTTAATTCTTCAGGTGATAATCCAGGTTTGGTGTTTAATTTGTCGTAAAATAATTTCGCTATATCTTCCTTGCTTTTATGCATGGCCGGTGTAACAATATGATAAGGAGGCTCATCGTCTAATTGCTGTATATATTCACCCAGGTCTGTTTCAAAACTTTCAATATTATTTTTTTCCAGAAATTTATTAAGATGAATTTCTTCAGTGACCATGCTCTTGCTTTTCACAACAGTTTTACAGTCTTTGCTTTTGCAGATGGTCAGTATTTCTTTTAATGCATCCTCTGTAGTTTCGGCCCATATCACTTTTCCTCCGCGTGCAGTAAAATTAGATTCAAATGCTTCCAGGTATTGATCGAGGGATTCTATTGCCCGCCATTTGATATTCTTCGCTCTTTCTCTTGCAAGATTTACTTCAGCAAATTGTAATTTACCAAGAGGCACAGCATTATTATACCTGCTGATATTAAAATTGATTTTCCTTCGATGATCGAGATCTTCGGATTTGATAGTACTTTTTGCTATGAAAGAAGTAGAATGCTGTCTCATCTTTTCGACTTGATTCGTTCATTTGCAACTTTATCGAGCGCAGTATAAAATTCTTCTCCAAACTGACGTATCAATGGTTCTTTTAAGAATTCATAAACGGGGACCTTTAATTTTTTTCCCTGCACGCATGCGGGGCTGCAAAGTGTTTCGCGTGGTTCATAATTAACACGGTCGAAATCTCCTTTTTTCCCTTTGTTTACAACAATAGGATATAAATGGCAGCTAATGGGTTTTTTGAAATTTATTTTACCATCGCGGTATGCCTGCTCAATTCCACATTTAATTATTCCATATTTATCTCTGAAACCATACACACACATTTTGCCGCCGATAGTTGGAGTTACCCAGCCAAATTCTTTATCATATTGATAGCGGCCATTTTTTTCTATTGCGTGTGTGCCTTCCGGAGTTAGGTAAGGTTTTACAGTTTCATAGACCTCATTAAGAATATCGAGTTCTTGTTTTTCCAGTGGAGCCCCTGCATCACCATCTTCGCAGCACCCTCCTTTGCATTTCATGAGGTCACAGACAAATTGTGCAGAAGCCACATCATCACTTAACAGCACGTTATCAATTGCGATCATTCTGTAAAATTACACAAATAAACATTTCGCCCCTTCGGCACGACGACCGAAAGAACATATATCTGCTAATATATTGCGTTTACAGGGCAATATATTAGCAGATATGCCAGAAGTATGTAGTAGCCCCATAATATTGCCGCAAGGGGAAGAACGTTAAACTAACTGGATATCGAAATTTACTAAATCCACAAACTGCATAATCCTGCTATCAATATCTATTCTTGTTAATGTTTTGATGCGTTCCGGGCCGAATTTTTCAACACAAAATGAAGCCATAGCCGATCCAACAATAATTGCTGTTTTCATATTATCGAAGGAAACGTCTTTAGTGCGGGCGAGGTGGCCAATAAATCCACCTGCAAACGTATCGCCGGCGCCGGTTGGGTCAAACACTTCTTCCAAAGGAAGCGCCGGCGCAAAAAACACCTGGTTCTTGTGAAACAGTAATGCTCCATGTTCACCTTTCTTAATGACCAGATATTTTGGACCCATTTTCATTATGGCTTTTGCTGCTTTTACTAGTGAATATTCGCCTGAAAGCTGCCTTGCCTCACTATCATTGACCATTAACACATCCACCATGGAAAGTGCTACTTTTAATTTAGGCATCGCTATTTCCATCCAGAAATTCATTGTATCCATTACAATCAGTTTCGGCCTTGTTTTCAACTGTTTGATTACGTCTATTTGAACCTGCGGATCAAGGTTACCCAGCATCAGGAATTCGGTGCCCTGGTAGCTATCGGGAATAACGGGGTTGAAATCTGCCAGCACATTGAGATCGGTTACCAGTGTGTCGCGGGTGTTCATATCCAGGTGATATTTACCACTCCAGAAAAATGATTTTTTGCCTGGAACCTGTTCAACCCCCTCAAAATCAACACCTCTTTTAGTTAATGCTGCTATTTCTTCTTTAGGAAAATCTTCTCCAATAATAGAAACCTGTTGTATGGGCTTAACAAAATTGCTGGCTGTATAGGCAACATAAGTGGCTGAGCCTCCGATAATTTTATCTATTTTTCCAAAAGGCGTCTCGATGGCATCAAAAGCCATGCTGCCAACAACGATGAGCGACATATTAATGTTTTCGTTTAAAGATCTGGTGAATTGGTGTGCAAACCTAAAGGAAATTTTATATTTGAAGCTTCCTCATTCCCAGGAATATCAGGGAACTTGCTCTTCTCTTTGAAAAAAGAGTAGTAGTGAACTAAACATAATGCAAGATTATAGGGAGGTGTAATTATCATGGTAACAAAAAACAAAAAAAATAGTCCGCGGAAAGAAGTGATCCTTGAAAAGGCAGCACACTTGTTTCGCAAGCATGGATTCAATGCTACCTCTATGCGCGACCTGGCGGAAAATGTAGGTGTGGAGGCTGCGAGTCTCTATAATCATATTAATTCTAAAGCCGAATTATTACAGGAAATATGTTTTAAGATTGCGAACAAGTTCACCGAATTTATGGATGGGGTTATTGCCACTGATAGTAGCGCGATAGAAAAAATTGAAGTCACCCTGCGGTTTCATATCCGTCAAATGCTGAATAATTACGAAGAAGTATATGTGAGTGATAGGGAATGGAAACATCTTACTGATCCATATCTTTCTAATTTTAAAAATCAGCGCAGAACACACCGGCGGCGGATAGCGTCAATAATTGAAGAAGGAATTAAAAGAAATGAAATTAAACAAATAGACGCCCCTACTGCTGTGCTTATTTTATTACATGCTGTTAGCGGTATCGAATCCTGGCACCGCAGCCGCGAGAAAATTTCCGGTGAAAAACTGGAAGAAAATATGGTGTTGATTTTGGTTGAAGGGTTGAGAAAATGATCTGCTCCACATAGCGTTTTGTTTATTAGTATGCCGGCGCACTCCTCTCCCATAGAAGGGAGGGACAGGCTGCCTGTTCAATAAAAAAATCTATTTTTACTGTTTAATTACAATTACCTCGTGCCACAATTTCATTCGCTTGCCATAAAAGATATCAGGAAAGAAACACCTGAATGTGTGTCCATCGCTTTTGATATTCCTGAAAAATTAGCTGATCAGTTTAAATTTAATCCTGGTCAGAATATTACAATCAAATTTAAGATTGATAACGAAGAATTAAGAAGATCATATTCTATCTGTAGCAGCCCTCATGAGAATGAATTAAGGGTTGCTGTGAAAAAAGTACCTGCAGGAAAATTTTCTACTCATGCTAATCATCAATTTAAAATTGGTGATATAATAGAGGTTATGCCACCCAGCGGAAGATTTGGGATAAAATATGATTATCAATCCCCTCTTTTAGCGAAAGTGGCCGAAGGTGTGCCAAGCGGGGTAAGTATCAATAAAACCTATCTTGCCGTCGCTGCAGGCAGTGGCATCACACCTATTATTTCAATAATTAAATCTGTTTTAGCATCAGAACCCAACAGCAGCTTCACACTCGTTTACGGAAACAAAAATCGAAGCAGCATCATATTTCGTGAACAAATAGAAGCGTTGAAAAATGAATTTATGAGCCGGTTTGTTGTTCATCATATTTTAAGTAGGGAAAAAACAGACGCATCCGTAAATCATGGAAGAATTGATGGAGAAAAATGCGATCAATTATCGGAAAGATTGATTGACTTTAATAAAATGGATAATATTTTTCTTTGCGGTCCCGAGCAAATGATATTTAATGTGAGGAATTGGCTATTCTCTCAGAATATTCCCGCGAATAAAATCCATTTTGAATTATTCAATGTGCCTGGTCCAAAAACCACTTCTGTTGAAACCATATCAGAAAATGATTCTGCAAATAAAAGCAGTGTGACCATTAAACTTGATGGCGCATCCTTCGAATTTAAATTATCTTATGAGGGGCGTTCTATATTAGATAGCGCCCTCGATCAGGGCGCTGATCTTCCATTCGCCTGCAAAGGCGGTGTTTGCGCCACCTGCAAGGCCAGATTAATAAGCGGCAAAGTAGAAATGGACAACAACTATGCACTCGAGGAAGAAGAACTGAAAGAAGGATTCATCCTAACCTGCCAGTCTCATCCCCGTACAAGCGAAGTAATAATCGATTTCGATGTCAAATAAAATCCCTGCTAACACCTGTTAGCGTTCCTGTTTAATTTGATTAACTTTGAAAATCTAATGTGTTGCCTATGCTTCGGGAAGAAACCATATTTCAGGATAAGGTGGATAAAGATATCCGCATCGAGCCTAAAGACTGGATGCCCGAAGATTACCGCAAAACGCTCATCAGGCAAATATCACAACATGCACATTCTGAAATCGTAGGAATGTTGCCGGAAGGGAATTGGATCACCCGTGCTCCAACATTAAAAAGGAAAGCCATATTAATAGCAAAAGTTCAGGATGAAGCCGGCCACGGTTTATATTTATATTCTGCTGCAGAAACATTGGGAATTTCAAGAGATGAAATGCTTGCACAATTACATAGCGGCAAAGCAAAATACTCCTCAATATTTAATTACCCCACATTAACCTGGGCCGATATAGGTGCAATAGGATGGTTAGTTGATGGTGCTGCAATTATGAACCAGGTACCATTATGCAGGGCATCTTATGGTCCTTATGCACGGGCGATGGTAAGAATATGTAAAGAAGAAAGTTTTCATCAGCGACAGGGTTTTGAAATATTATTAATACTCAGTAAAGGAAGCAAAGAACAACGAGCGCTTTGTCAGGACGCCATAAACAGTTGGTGGTGGCCGGCAGTAATGATGTTTGGCCCGGGCGATGAAGCATCTCCTCACACAGCGCAAAGTATGAAATGGAAAATCAAACGATTTACCAATGATGAACTGAGGCAAAAATTTGTTGACATATGTGCCGAACAGATTAAAACACTTGGAATGATCATTCCCGATCCCGATCTCAAATGGAATGAAGAAAAACAACATTATGATTTCGGAGAAATTAATTGGAGTGAATTTTGGGAAGTAGTAAAAGGAAATGGTCCCTGCAATAAAGAAAGATTAGCCGCACGCGTTAAGGCGCATGAAGAGGGAAAATGGGTTAGAGACGCCGCATTCGCATTTGCAGAAAAACAAAAAATTAAAAAAGCATGAGTACTAATAATGAATGGCCATTGTGGGAAGTATTTATCAGGAGTAAACAGGGCCTTGACCATAAACACGCAGGAAGCTTACACGCAGCCGATGCACAAATGGCAATGGAAAATGCCCGGGATGTATATACGCGCAGGCAGGAAGGAATAAGCATCTGGGTGGTGGAAAGTAAATATATTCATGCATCAAATCCTGATGAAGCCGCGTCCTTATATGATCCTGCAAATGATAAAGTTTACAGGCACCCTACATTTTATGAACTGCCTATTGAAATGAAGCATATTTAATTCATGTCATTAATCAATCAAATAATAACTCTTGCTGATAATGCATTGATACTTGGTCACCGTAATAGCGAGTGGACGGGTCATGGGCCAATACTTGAACAGGATATAGCCATATCAAATATTGCTCTCGATTTAATTGGGCAGGCAAGAAATTTTTATCAGTATGCTGCAGAATTAATCGGCGGCGATGCAACTGAAGATTCTCTTGCATATACCCGCAACGCCAATGAGTTTAAAAACTTTTTACTTGTAGAACAATTAAATGGTGATTGGGGAAAAACAATATTACGCCAATTCTTTTTCAGCGCTTATCAATATCCATTATACCAGCAGATGCAGGTTGATAACCGATTAAGTGCTATTGCTGAGAAATCTTTAAAAGAAGTTACGTATCATTTACGGTGGAGCAGTGAGTGGGTAATAAGATTAGGGCAGGGTACCGAAGAAAGTCATTGCAGAATGATAAAAGCCATAAATGAATTATGGCCATATACTGGGGAATTATTACAACCGGAAATAAAAGATGCATGGACTTCGAGAGTAAAGGAAATATTGCTGGCAGCAGGAATGGAAATTCCTGTTAATGTAAATATGATAACAGGATCACACACACAACATCTTGAGCAATTACTGGAAGAAATGCAGTACATGCAAAGAACATATCCGGGAGTAGAATGGTAAACAAAGAACAGGAAATATGGTCGTTGTTGGAAACCGTTCCGGATCCTGAAGTGCCGGTATTATCCGTTACTGATCTTGGAATTATCAGGGAGGTGAAAGTTGTTAATGATGCAGCAGAATTAACGATCACGCCAACTTATTCAGGTTGCCCCGCAATGGACGTGATCAGTATGAACATACGAATGGCCTTATTGCAGAAAGGCTATAAGAATATAAAAATTAAAACAGTTTTATCTCCGGCCTGGACAACAAACTGGATGACAGAACAAGGGAAACAAAAATTAAAAGCATACGGTATCGCACCTCCATACGGTTCAGGAAATAATAACGAAATTCATTTGTTTCCTGAATCTGAGAATGTGCAATGTCCGTTATGTAATTCATATAACACCACCATGATCAGTGAATTCGGATCAACGGCCTGTAAATCATTATATAGGTGCAATAATTGTGATGAACCATTTGATTATTTTAAATGTCATTAATAATGTCTGTAGTATTATTTGAAATAAAAGATTCGGTAGGATATATTACTCTTAACAGGCCGGATAAATTAAATTCATTTAACCGTGAGATGGCGCTCATGCTGCAAAAAAAACTGGATGAATGTGCGGCAAATAAATCGGTTCGCGCAGTGTACTTAACGGGCTCTGGAAAGGGTTTTAGTGCGGGGCAGGACCTTGCAGAAGCCGCCGATCCCAACGGCCCAGGGTTAAAAAGAATTTTATCAGAGCAATTTAATCCCATTGTTAATAAAATAAGATTGCTGGAAAAACCTGTAATAGCAGCAGTAAATGGAGTGGCGGCAGGAGCGGGAGCAAATATTGCTTTATGCTGTGATATTGTGGTAGCAGTTAATACTGCATCTTTTATACAGGCATTCAGTAAAATTGGGCTGATTCCTGATAGCGGGGGCACTTATACATTGCCGAGATTGATTGGGTGGCAAAAGGCATCCGCACTAATGATGCTGGGAGATAAAATAAGTGCGGAAGAAGCAGAAAGAATGGGAATGTTATATAAAGTATTCACACCGGAAAACTTTACAGAAGAATCAACAAAAATTGCAGTTACGTTATCTCAAATGCCAACGAAAGGTCTGGCATTGACCAAGCAGGCATTGAACCGTTCTGTATTAAATAATATGGAACAACAATTAAATGTTGAAGACGAACTACAAACTATTGCCGGCGGCACACACGATTATAATGAAGGGGTGATTGCGTTTATGCAAAAAAGGATGCCGAATTTCAAGGGTGAGTAAATCTGCATAGATGCGCAGATATGTTGATGTACAGAAGACTTTCCGAGGCGTATCCGAAATGGGTTTAAAATTATTTTATGATTTATCAGTACAAACAATTTATTCCTGTAATTCACCCATCTGCATTTATTCACCCGCAGGCTTCAGTAACCGGAAATGTAATTATTGGAAAAAATGTTTACGTTGGTCCGGGAGCAGCTATTCGTGGCGACTGGGGAGGAATTATTATTGAGGATGGATGTAATATCCAGGAAAATTGTACTGTACACATGTTTCCTGGGATAACTGTTATTTTAAAAGAGGGTGCGCATGTTGGTCATGGTGCAATAATTCATGGTGCAACAATTGGCAGAAATTGCCTGATAGGAATGAATAGCGTGATTATGGATAATGCAGTACTCGAAGATGAATGTATTGTTGGTGCATTAACTTTTATTAAAGCAGATGAAAAATTTGTAATGCGCAGTTTAATTGTCGGTAACCCGGGGAAAATGATCAAACCGGTAAGCGATGAAATGATCCGGTGGAAAACAGAGGGCACCGCGTTATATCAATCCCTCCCCAGGGAAATGCATGAATACTGGAAACCCTGTGAACCGTTAACAGCCATTCCCGATAATTATAAAATGCAGAGCAGTGATTATAAGCCCTGGAAAGGTTAAAACATTCAAGAGGTCAAATAAAAATCATTTTAGAGCCGGCCAATGAGAGTAAATTGCAGCCCTAATGGAGAAATCTAACTTTATTGATTACATACGGGTATTTTGCAGGAGCGGCCATGGTGGGGCAGGAAGCAGGCATTTTATGCGCACAAAGTTCAATGCACAGGCTGGCCCTGATGGCGGCGATGGCGGGCGTGGGGGCCATATCATACTAAGAGGAAACAAAAACCTTTGGACCCTTCTCCATCTCCGTTATTATAAAAATGTTCATGCTGAAGACGGTGAAGGCGGTAGTGGTAATAATTCAACAGGCAGAAGCGGTAAAGATGTGATCATAGAAGTTCCCCTTGGCACCATCGCCAGGGATGAAGAAACAGGCAAATTAGAAGCAGAAATACTTGAAGACGGACAGGAGGTCATCCTGATGAAAGGTGGCCGTGGCGGACTTGGCAATGCAAAATTTGCAACCGCCACTAACCAGGCACCAGAACATGCACAACCCGGAGAGGACGGTGTAGAAGGTTGGAAATTAATGGAGCTTAAAGTGCTGGCCGATGTGGGGCTCGTAGGTTTCCCCAATGCCGGTAAATCAACCTTGTTATCTGTAATGACAGCTGCAAAACCCAAAATTGCAGATTATGCATTTACCACCCTCACCCCTCAGCTAGGAATAGTGGAATACAGGGATGGAAAAAGCTTCTGCATTGCTGATCTTCCGGGAATTATTGAAGGCGCTGCGGAAGGAAAAGGATTGGGACACAGATTTTTACGTCACATTGAACGCAATCCCGTTTTACTATTTTTAATTCCAGCCGACAGTAACGATCATCATAAAGAATTCAAAATATTATTAAAAGAATTAGAAGAATATAATCCTGAATTACTGGATAAAGAATTCATCATTGCAATTAGTAAAAGTGATTTACTGGATGATGAATTGAAAGAAGCGATCGTAAAAGAATTACCTGCTGATATTCCACATATATTTATTTCTTCAGTTGTTAATAAGGGATTAACAGAATTGAAAGATATGCTGTGGGCGGCGCTTAATAAATAGGATAGCAATCAGTCACCGCCAGATATCATAAAATTCCCGGATTTACAGTAGGTTTGTCTTCCTTAAATTATTTTAATATGAAGAAGCTTTTCCTCTCGCTTACCCTTATTGTATTGCTGTTTCGTTCTTATGCCGATGAAGGTATGTGGCTGCCCATGCTACTGGGGAAACAGGTGTACAATGACATGGTAAAACGCGGATTGAAACTCACAAAAGATCAACTCTACAGCGTTAACAAAGCGTCATTAAAAGATGCTATTATTCTTTTCGGTGGATTTTGCACAGGCGAAATTGTAAGTAACCAGGGACTAATATTTACTAATCACCATTGTGGTTATAAAGTTATTGCCTCTTCAAGTTCTGTTGAAAGGAATTATCTGAAAGATGGTTTTTATGCAAAAAGTTTACAGGAAGAAATTCCTGCGCAGGGATTATACGTTGAATTTTTATTACGCATCGACGATATAACCAAACAGGTTGAAGATTCTGTAAAAGGTTTATCGGGCTCCGAGCGTGCAACTAAAGTTGCTGCAGTAATTGCTTCATTAAATATGCAGCTTTCAGACCCATCAAAAAATATAAATACCAGGATAAGTCCTTTATTTAAAGGCAATCAATTTCTTGCGTTTGTTTACCAGCGCTACAATGATATCCGATTAGTGGGTGCGCCTCCTGAAAGTGTTGGTAAATTTGGTGGAGATACTGACAACTGGGAA
>CAYLVR010000100.1:0-4931 GCA_964387165.1 uncultured Chitinophagaceae bacterium
GTATCCCGATGGAATCGAAGCATGGTCAGAAATAAGGCGCACAGGATTCCCTAAGTTATATCCTGTGGCAAATTCAGATAATCCAGATCTCCCCATTCCACAGTACATCAGGAGATTCACCTATATTGAAAGTGAATACCTGGCGAATTCAATTGCTGTTCAGAACGCATTAAGTTTATTAAACGGCCCCGACAATGCAAGTACAAGAGTATGGTGGAACGTAGAATAATAAAAATAGCGGCACACATAAAAATACTGTTTGCCTTTTTATGTGCGCTGCCTTTATTTGCTTTTCCGGCTGCGCATCCGGTTCACATCATACCCGAACCGGCAGAGATAACTACCCGCGAAGGGGCGTTCACCTTTACTCCCTCTACAAAAGTTATCTTTTCAAATACAGACGTTGTTTTTGAAAAGATCGCGCAGCAGTTCATGAATGAGCTTTTTGCAAAAAGCTCCCCTAAAAAAGAAACGCGTTCAGGAACCGTGGAAATCTCACATGAAAAAGATATTGCAGCCGAGGGATACAGGCTCGACATTTCTCCTGTTAAGATAAAAATAAGTGCAAACGATGCAGCGGGACTGTTCTACGCTTTTCAAACCCTGAGGCAGTTGCTGCCTGTGGCATTTTATGGCAAAAAAGATAAAATAAATAACGAATGGAAAGTACCATGTGTGAACATCAGCGATTACCCCAGGTATTCTTACAGGGGAATGCATCTCGATGTGAGCCGGCATTTTTTTTCAATCGATTATCTTAAAAAGTATTTAGACATACTTGCATTTTATAAGATCAATACTTTTCACTGGCACCTTACTGATAGTCATGGATGGAGACTTGAAATAAAACAATATCCAAAATTAACTTCTGTAGGAGCATGGAGGGCCGACAGAACAGATATTCCTTTCACCATCGCCCCGCCCACAGCTAAAGATGAAAAACCTTCTTACGGAGGATTTTATACCCAGGATGAAGTAAAGCAGCTAATTCAGTATGCGAAAGAAAGATATATCACAATTATTCCGGAGATTGAAATGCCCGGTCATTGTACCGCAGCTCTTGTTGCATATCCTGAATATACATGTCGGAATAATCCTGTTCCATTATTAATTCCGTGTGGTTATCCCGGCGACCTTAAACATAATTTTTGCCCTGGAAATGATTCGACATTCGTGTTCCTGCAAAATATCCTGGACGAGGTCATTGATCTATTTCCTTCCGAATATATTCATATCGGGGGGGATGAAGTAAGGCCAGCATCATGGATGAGTTGTCCGCGCTGCCAGAAGAGAATGAAAGAGGAGAATATTACAACGGCTAAACAATTACAAAGTTATTTCACGAAAAGAATAGACGAATATATCACTTCCAAGAACCGCAAACTGATAGGCTGGGATGAAATAATGGAGGCTGGTATATCACAAAATGCAGCTGTTATGTCGTGGAGAGGAAATGAAGGAGGAATTGCTGCTGCAAAAAGCGCGCATCATGTTGTTATGGCACCTTACAGGTATGTTTATTTCGACTTTTACCAATCACCGCCTGCCCTAGAGGAAAAAATTAGTTATGCAGGATTACAGGTAGATAAAGTTTATAGCTTTGATCCAACACCCTCTGATTTAAATGCCGAAGAAACAAAATATATAATGGGGGCCCAGGCTTGTTTATGGACGGAAAATGTTGAAACGCCAGCCCGCGTTGAATATATGTTATTGCCCAGGATGCTTGCATTATCAGAAGTACTTTGGACGCCAGCCGTAAATAAGAATTATCAGAAATTTATTGATAAGACCGAAAGACAGTTTACAATATTCGATGCGCAGGGAATTAATTATGCAAAGTCGATGTATAATGTAACAATTAACCCCGAATATATTGCCGGAAAGAAAATAGTAAAAATTGATCTAAGTTCGCAAACTGGTAAAAAATATATTATACGATATTGTACCAGTGGCAATGACCCGTCTCCTAAAGATCCGATCTATGCCGGGCCAATCGAGATAAAAGAAAATTCGCATATTAAAGCCGCATTGTTTAGCCAGGATAAGATGCTTGGTAAAATTACTGAAGATAAAATATCCATTCATAAAGCGCTGGGAGCTGCCGTTACATCAAAATCTACTGATACGATATTTAATACTTTTCTTTCAAAGCTCACAGATGGGATACATGGAACAATTGAGCCTTACGATGTCAGATGGATATATTCTCAGGATTCGGTATTAAATATCCGAATTGATCTGGGAGAGTTAAAAACAATCAATAAAATCAATTTCAGGTGTCTTGAAGATATGGTAGGCAATACATACCTGCCGCAGTCAATATCTTTATTCTGTTCACCCGATGGTAGTGTATTTGAGGAAATCTATAAACATCAAAATGACAGTGTACCTGAACAAAAAACAAGACATATAAAAGGATACACGATAAACAATATTGATAAACAGGCACGGTACCTGCAAATTAATATTGTATCCACAAGACAGGTAAACCCGGAAAATCCATCACCAAATACTGTATTTATTGATGAACTGGTGGTTGAATAAATAGTGAGATTACCGGATAAAAAGAAAATCTGCATCAGGGTATGAGTAAATGCTTACCGATATTATTGGTGTTTATATGCCTCATCTTTACACGATGCGGAGATGATAGTTCATTATTATTTACAAAATTAGATGCAGGAGCAACTGGAATAAACTTTAAAAATATACTGGTTGAAAATGAATCAGCCAATGTTATGAAATATTCCTACTTCTACAATGGTGGTGGGGTAGCAGTAGGAGATATTAATAATGATGGCCTGCAGGATATATTATTTACCGGAAATATGGTGACCAACAGGTTATACCTCAACAAGGGTAATTTTAGTTTCGAAGACATCACAAAAACATCGGGAATTGCCGATGCTCAGGGATGGTGCACAGGAGCGCTAATGGCTGATATTAACGGAGATGGAAAATTAGACATTTATATATGCCGCTCTGCAGATGCATTTCCAGCAAGGCGAAAAAATCTTCTATATATCAATAAAGGAGATAATACATTCTCAGAAGAAGCGGACAAATATGGACTTGCAGATCCAGGATATTCTTCGCAAGCAGCTTTTTTTGACTATGATAAAGATGGCGATCTGGATATGTTTCTCATCAATCATTCACTGCAGGAATATGCTAATGAGGGACTCGAAAATCCGGCATTACGAAAAAATCAGCAACCTTTATTTGCAAATAAATTATATCAGAATGATCATGGATATTATAAAGATATAAGTGCATCTGCAGGTATAACCTCAAATGTGTTGACCTTCGGACTTGGTCTCGCCATCTCAGATATAAATAATGATAACTGGCCGGATGTATATGTATCTAACGATTTTAATGAACCTGATTATTTATTCATAAATAACCAGGACGGAACTTTCTCTGAACGAATGGCCGATTGTATGGACGAGGCATCTTTATATTCAATGGGTTCGGATGCCGCCGATTATAATAATGATGGATTTACGGATATCATCACGTTGGATATGTTGCAGGATGATAACCGGGGACAGAAAATGCACAATGGTGCCGAGAATTTTGATAAGTTCCAGATGTTGTACAAAAATGGATTTTATTACCAGTCGAGCAGGAACATGCTGCATAAAAATAATGGTGACGGAACATTCAGTGAAATAGGCCAGTGGGCGGGAATCTTCGCTACTGACTGGAGCTGGTCCGCATTATTCTGTGACTATGATAATGATGGTTATAAAGACCTGCTGGTAACCAACGGATATGTAAAAGACTATACAAATATGGATTTTATGAAATATTCGATGGACAGGGCTGTTAAAGAAAGAAAAGGAGAAAAAAATGAATCTGTCCTGGAGTATATCGCAAAAATGCCATCAATCATAAAAGAGAATTATATCTTCAAAAACAATGGCAATAATTCATTTGTAAAGAATAATAAAAACTGGGGATTAAACAAACAGAATGTTTCTGCCGGGGCCGCTTATGCAGATCTGGATAATGATGGAGATATGGATATTATTATCTGCAATACAAATGAAGAAGCAGGAATTTACCGTAACAACAGCTCAGGTACTAACTATTTAAAAATAGAATTAAAAGGGACAGGTGGTAACAACTCCGGTATCGGCAGTAAAATAAAAATCTATTGCAAAAATGATATTTACTACCAGGAACAGTCGCCGGTACGTGGGTTTCAATCTGCAGTTGATCCCATACTTAATTTCGGTTTGGGAACACATAAAAATATTGATTCAGTAATCATCATATGGCCAGATGATAAAATGCAAAAGTTGGTAAACATACATTCAAATCAGAAATTAACTATCAACCAACAAGATGCAAAAAATGATTTCCTGGTTCAGGAGCCAACTCGTCCATTGTTAATCGACGAAACTGCCACCCCCCTGCACAGGAGCGCCGCCTCCGCTGACAGCCATCGGCCAAAGCCTATGGCATCGGACGAAGCCATGGCGGCTAAACCGGGGTGGGTCTTTAATTATAAACACACCGAAAATGATTTCAATGATTTTACGGTCCAGTCATTAATGCCACATTATCTTTCACGCTCAGGTCCGTGCATAGCCAAAGCCGATATCAACAATGACGGATTAGAAGATATCTTTATTGGTGGGGCGAAGAACAAAAGATCATCCATATTCATTCAACAAAAAGATAATTCTTTTAAAGAATACTTTCAGCCTGTAATCAACTCAGATTCTGCCAGTGAAGATACAGCCGCAGAATTCTTCGACGCAGACGGAGATGGCGATTATGATCTTTATATTGCCAGCGGCGGTTATGAATTCGATGACAACAGTCCACTTCTCCAGGATAGGATATATTTCAATGACGGCAAAGGAAACTTTACTAAAAACATTGAAGCACTGCCACAAATATTAAACAGCACCAGT
>CAYLVR010000100.1:4941-7387 GCA_964387165.1 uncultured Chitinophagaceae bacterium
AACAAATGATATTGATAACGATGGCGACCTGGATATTTTTATTGGCAGCAGGGTAGTTCCAGGCAAATACCCGGTATCGCCATCGTCATACATATTGATAAATGATGGTAGAGGAAATTTTACTGATCAGACAAATACTATTTCTCCTTTCCTAAAAACAACAGGAATGGTAACCGATGCAGTATGGGTCGATGTAACAGAAGACAAAATAAAGGACCTCATAATTGTAGGCGAATGGATGCCCATTACCATATTGGAAAACAATAACGGGAGATTAAATAATATATCGGCTTCTCAGATGAATTTTCCATCAGCAGGCTGGTGGAACCGGATATATGCCCACGACATGGATAACGATGGCGACGACGACCTGATCATAGGTAATTACGGAGAAAATACCCAGTTTCGTATTAGTAAAGACCAGCCTTTTACCCTCGTATATAAAGATTTTGATCAGAATGGCTCAATAGATCCTATTCTCTCTTATTTTATTAATGGCGTTTCATATCCAATGGCATCGCGCGATGATCTTACCGACCAACTCCCTTTTCTCCGTAAAAAATTCATTGAATATAACAGCTATGCCGATGCCACTTTAAAAGATATCTTCACACCTGAACAACTAAAGGGTGCAGATTCATTAAAAGCAGAAATACTATCGACTATCTACCTTGAAAATAAAGGGAAAAACGGATTCACCTTACATACGCTTCCACAAGAAGCACAATATTCTTCAGTATACGCTATCACTGTTCTGGATGCCAATAAAGACGGTTACCAGGATATTATTCTTGCAGGTAATAATACATGGACAAGAGTGAAATTTGGAAGATACAGGGCCAATCACGGCATTTTATTAACAGGTAATGGAAGAGGAGATTTTAAATATGTTCCCCAATATCAAAGCGGCTTAAATCTGAGAGGTAATATTCGCAGTGTAATTAAACTGAATAATGATCATTTATTATTTGGCGTCAACGATGAGCCACTCAAATATTACCGGTTAAATTAATTAATTTAACCCGCTGGTTCGAATATATGCACTCAAATATTTTATCGGCATTGACCGCCTCAAAGCCTTCGCGCCTGTGTTCTCTTTTAATTTCAGAAACGGGAATATTTGCAAATTGCGCCAACACTCGTCTTTCCGTACATTCAACTTCGATCTTCTAGGTAACTGTGGAAGTTTGTAAATATGCTGTAGTATCTTTTCATTTTGAGGTGCAATGGTCGTAAAATTTTATAAGCGGTAAGTTGCCAGTTCCAAAAGCTGAGCGGTTAGACCTTATTGTGCTATTTTTGGCACTATTGTATTATATTTTTCATTAAAGTCTGAATTACTATGGTTTTCATGGCTCGGTTAATAGCAGTGTGCGGTATTGTTTTATTTACGCTATCATTACACGCACAATATAACCCTGAAGAAGCTTTTGCAGCTGATTTTTACCCTTTTAACGGGGATGATATACGTACTGCCGATGGAAGGCCCGGTCCTAAATACTGGCAGAATAAGGCCGACTACCATATAACCGCGTCGCTTGATGATGTAAAAAATACCGTTACGGGAAGTGTGGAAGTGAGCTATACCAATAACAGCCCGCTGGGTCTTTCTTTTCTTTGGCTGCAGCTCGATCAGAATATTTATAACCATGAATCAAGGGGTGTTGCCACCACCTCAGTTAGTGGCGGCCGATGGGCCAACCGCGATGAGTTCGATGGTGGTTGCCAGATCAAAGCAGTTACATATAAAGGCGGCAAAACTGCCCGTTTCAGCATTACCGATACAAGGATGAAGATTACGCTGGCCGAGCCATTAAAAGCAAATGGCGGCTCTGTAACCTTTAAAATAAACTACTCATTCATTGTTCCGCAATACGGTACCGATCGTATGGGACGACTGGAAACCAAAAACGGCTGGATCTTTGAAATTGCGCAGTGGTTCCCGAGAATGTGTGTGTACGATAATATTTCAGGATGGAATGTGCTGCCTTACCTGGGGCAGGGTGAGTTTTATCTTGAATATGGGGATGTTACGTATAATATTGAGGTTCCTTCCGATCATATCGTTGTAGGTTCAGGAGAATTATTGAACCCGGGGGAAGTGCTGACCCAAAAACAACTGGAAAGATGGAAAATTGCTACAGAAAGTGATAAAACCGTATTACTGCGTTCCGCATCGGAAGTTACCGAGGCCTCCAGCAGACCCACTAAAAACAAAAGACTCACCTGGAAATTTAAGTGTCTCAATACAAGGGACGTAGCATGGGCATCTTCCAAAGCATTTGTGTGGGATGCAGCAAAAATCAATTTACCGGGAGGTAAAAAAGCATTGGCCATGTCGGCCTATCCGGCAGAAACAGCTACCGATAGCGCCTGGGCTAGATCTACCGAATATACAAAAGGCGCTATAGAATTTTATTCAGACTATCTATATCCTTATCCTTAC
>CAYLVR010000100.1:7397-12259 GCA_964387165.1 uncultured Chitinophagaceae bacterium
GGTATTGTGGCCGGAATGGAATATCCCGGCATCGTTTTCTGTGGTGTAGGAGCGAAAAGAAACAGGCTGTGGGGAGTTACGTCGCATGAATTCGGACATATATGGTTTCCGATGATCGTTGGTTCTAATGAACGCAAATTTGCCTGGATGGATGAAGGTTTTAATACATTCATCAATACACTGGCGGAAGAAAAATTTAATAATGGTGAATATGCCGGTAACAGGGAATTGAGCGCTCCTAATCTCGCCAATTACTTTTTTAATAAAAATTCTCAGGGTATTTATACTGTTCCTGATGTAGTCAGGCCCGAAAATCTTGGTGCAGTAGCTTATTACAAACCGGGATTTGGATTAAAATTATTACGTGAAAATATTCTGGGTAAAGAAAGATTTGATAGCGCATTCAGGTATTATACTCATCAATGGGCATTTAAACATCCTACACCATGGGATTTCTTTCATTGCATGGAAAATCATGCAGGTGAATCGCTCGACTGGTTCTGGCGCGGATGGTTCCTTAATAACTGGAAAATTGATGTGGCAGTAAAAGGTGTTGAATACATTAATAATAAACAAACCGAAGGGTCTGTAATCACGATTGCCAATATCGAAAAATTACCCATGCCGGTAGTTGTGGAGATAAAAGAAAAAAGTGGCAAAACAGGCCGCGTTTCGTTACCTGTTGAGGTGTGGCAGCATGGCGGCACCTGGCAGTTCAATTATAAATCTTCAGGAGATATTCAGGAAGTTACAATTGATCCGGACCAGACATTACCCGATATTAATCTATCGAATAATAAATGGACAGGCAGATAAAGATTAATTAGTTATTTTTAACCTAAACCCTCTTCATATGCTTAAACAATCGCTGTTACTCCTGTGCTTATTTGTATCGTTATTATCCTGCGCTCAACAAAAATTATGGGTAGAATACAAAGGCAAGGACGGCCCTGGTAAAGGGAAACATATTGTTTTTATAAGTGGAGATGAAGAATACCGATCAGAAGAAGCATTGCCTATGCTTGCTCAGATACTTTCGCAGAAACATGGATTTGATTGTACGGTGTTGTTCGCTATCGATCCTTCAACTGGCGCTATCGATGCGATGAATCCCTCAAATATTCCCGGTCTTGAGCATTTAGCAAAAGCCGATCTAATGTTCTTATTTACTCGTTTCAGGGAACTTCCTGATGCACAAATGAAATATTTTGATCAGTATATTCAATCCGGGAAACCTATTGTTGCTTTGCGCACAGCCACGCATGCTTTCATGTATAAAAAGAATTTAAAAAGTCCCTACGCCAAGTATGATTACAGAAGCAATGTAAAAGGGTGGGAAAATGGATTTGGTAAAAGAATATTGGGCGAAACATGGGTTGATCATCATGGTCACCATGCAGTAGAAGGAACGCGTGCACTTGTAGATGGCATACAGCAGAATAATGATCATCCTGTTTTAAGAGGTGTAAAAGATATCTGGGGCCCTACAGATGTTTATACTATTAAACAATTACCCGCAGATGCGCTTGTGTTATTGTATGGCCAGTCTACAAGCAGCCTGGTAGCAACTTCTCCGGTTAACCTCGATAAATCTATTATGCCTATTGCATGGACAAGAACGTACACTTCAGATTCCGGCAAGAAAGGAAAAGTGTTTGCTACCACTATGGGCGCCGCTGCAGATTTATCAAGTGAAGATCTTCGCAGATTATTAGTGAATGCATGTTACTGGGCAACAGAATTAGGAGATAAGGTTCCTAAGAAGGCTGATGTAAACTATATCACTGAATATAATCCAACAATGTTCACGGAGCAGTTTAAACAAGGATCTTTTCCATCTAAATACGAATTGAAATAATAATATGTCGAAGATAAAACTGGCTTGTGAAACGTACACCTGGCAAATGCCTGGTGAGCAATATAAAGGAAAGCTGGAACATATAATGGATGTGGCTTCAAGAGCAGGGTTCAAAGGAATTGAACCTGACTCTAGTTTCCTGCATCATTTATCTGATCCTGCATTAATGAAAGCCGCATTGGATAAATACGCATTGGAATTATCAGTTTTTTGTTATGTGGAAGACTGGAGAAATCCCCAGGAAACCGCAGAAGAAAAAAAACGTGCAGATGCATGGATAAAATTTATGGAACATTTTCCTGATACCATTTTTTTATTAGTGCAAATGCCTGGTAAAGACAGAAATGATTTAAAGGAGCGCCAGCAGAATTTGTTAACCTGTGTAAATGCAATTGCAAAACGCGCGGCAGATAAAGGAATTGAATGTTCATACCATCCTAATTCTCCAATGGGCTCAATATATCGTACTGAAGAAGATTATAAGATACTGCTTAATGGTCTTGATAGTTCAGTAATAAAATACACACCCGACCTGGGGCACATTGCTAAAGCTGGTATGGATCCCTTATCTATAGTAAAAGAATATCATGAGCTGGTAAATTGTGTTCATTATAAAGACATGTTTACCGATGGGCAATGGGCGCCAATGGGAGAGGGTATAATTGATTTTGTTGGAACCACTAATTATTTAAAATCTATCGATTTTGAAGGATGGATAGTTGTGGAAGATGAATGTGACAAAGCTATTACCGATCCGGATTCTGTGGCCATGGAAGATGGATTGTATAATAAAAAAGTACTCGAACCATTAATATCTCATATCTCGCATACGAAATTTAATAATGAATTGTAATTACCGCCGGGCGGTGGAATATTAGTAGAAAAAATCTCCCTCAGCAGCCAGATGACGGCGAAACCTGCCTTCCTGATGCCAGTTGCAGGTGCAATTGAATATTTTTCGGAATATGTTGCTGATAATGACTTACATAAACAACAGTTACATTGCTTATTTCGCAGATAGTTTCAATTAATTGAGTAAAAAATTGCTGCTGAAATGAATCCAATCCCTGCGTAGGTTCATCTAATATTAATAATGGTGGGTTCTTAACCAGCGCTCTCGCAAGTAAGCATAATCTCTGAACACTCGCAGGTACACGATTAAACAAAATATCTGCATATTGTTTTACCTGCAATATTTGCATCCATTTAATGCATATACTTTCTTTTACAGGATCGGTGGCCCTGAATAACCCGACTGTATCATAAAAGCCTGATTCAATTACATGGAGGCACGATGAGTCTGTTGGAAAATATTGAAATAATTCAGGAGAAACAAATCCTGTCTGTTTCTTAATATCCCAGATACTTTCCCCGGTTCCCCGTTGTTTATCAAATAAAATAATATCATTCGCATAAGCCTGGGGATTATCGCCTGTTATTAAACTTAACAATGTTGATTTACCCGCCCCGTTCGGGCCGGATAATATCCATCGTTCGCCCTGTTTTACTATCCAGTTAATATTATCAAGTATCTTCTTACCATCATAATTAATGGTCACATTCTTCATTTCTATGATAATATCATATTTATTCCCCGTATTCTTTACCAGCTCTTTTAATGCTTCTGTATCTATATTAATTTCATGAACGAAGTCAAAATCTTTCGGGTTAAATTCATTTATTGAACCTTTATGAACAAGTTCCCTGTTTTTCATTACTGCAACATGGGTTACAGTAGAAGGAATATCAAAAGGAGAAGTAGCAATGATAACCTGTATTCCGCTTGATGCAATTTCTGTCAGAAATTCACTGAATTCTTTTCTTGTAGCTACATCCAATCCGGTAAGTGGATGATCCAGCAATAGCAGTTTAGGATTTTTGATTAGCGCCGATCCGATTAATGTTCTTTTGGTTTCACCATTCGACAATTTTATTACCTGCTCATCAAGAAGCGGAGCTAAATTAAATTTATAGATGATGTTATTGATATTCCAATGCCCGGGATTTCCAGATAATGAGGCAAGATGTTCGCGAACAGTTGGTGCATCATCCGAATCAAAAGAATTATATCGTTGCTGGTAATAAAAATCAGTGGTATTCGACAGGTTCTTAAAGTTGTGCCTGAAAGAGACCCTTTCAGCATCTTTGGTATCAAGTTCCTGCAACAATTCGCTATGCCCCGATCCTGATTCTCCTGTTATCGCCCAAATTTCTCCTTTCTTAAACAATTCAACAGCATTCATATTATTCCTTCGACTTTATATAGCTAAACGTTTCCCCATCCAATATTGGATGGCGACCTTTTAATTCGCCTTCTGCTATGTCAAGGATAAAGTTATCGAAGAAATATTCAAACAGCCAGGGTTCGAACCTGAATTCAAAATAATTATGATCCTTTGTGCTGATAGGAAAAATTGATGTTTTCTCGGGGCAGAACTCAAATCTCAATTCTATAGAGTCGGGGGTATTTCCATGGTAATCAAAATATCCCTGCTGGTCAACAAATCCCTCCTTCGTTTTTGATCCGCTCCGCACCCTCACAAAAACATATCTCAATATATTTTCATTTGGATCGGCGATTCGGATAACAGTGTTCCTGCCGGCTTGTTTTTTGCTGTTGACCAATGCAAAATCCTTTGCGGGAATGGAGTCAGTTTTAAAGATGATCTTATTACTGTCGACCCTGTATTTACCCTTTCCCTGCCGGTCAAGTGCGCCCTGAGAAAAGAAGAATTCAAATGTGCTGTCGGCATTTATTCTGAACCCCGAGGCCGTTTCCATAACGCCATTCAGGTAATATTCTCCGGCTATGGAGTGGGATTGGGTTTGGGCCGATATACTATAACAAATTGAGATGGATAATATTAAAAGGGGTGTTTTTCTCATTGTTCCATAAAAATCGGGAAATTTATCTTTGGAAGATAGGGTTGATTCAATTAATTTTGCCTCCCCGATTGAGAAATCATCGTAAGGCCCCGTAGCTCAATTGAATAGAGCATTTGAC
>CAYLVR010000101.1:0-12256 GCA_964387165.1 uncultured Chitinophagaceae bacterium
GGTGGAACCTGTTCAACAACGGATGATATTACCCTTACTACTGTGGCACCCCCTTCATCAGATTTTGCAGGAAGTGATAAGGTGATTTGTAAAGGTGGCACCACTACACTGGGTACGCCAGCAGAACCGGGATTTGCTTATACGTGGACACCCGGAAATTATCTTTCTGCGGTTAATGCGTCCACCATTACTTTTAATGCGGGTAGCGAACTTTCCCAGCCCGATCCATTTACTTATACATGGACGCCCGGAAATTATCTTTCTGCTGTTAATACTTCCACTATTACTTTTAATGCGGGTAGCGAACTTTCCCAGCCCGATCCATTTACTTATACACTTACCGCAACTAAAGACGGATGTACGTTTACCGACAAGGTAAAAGTATCGACGCTATGGGCCAATGCTGGTAAAGACTATTGCGGGCCCCGCACTGTAGGTGTGCCCGACCCGATGCCCGGTGTGATAGGTAAAACATTTTTATGGGAACATATATCAGGCCCTGGTACAATCACAGGCGCCACCAATACACCAACTACCACTGTGTCTGCTTCTGCAGGCGCCACCACTGTTTACCGGCTTACTGTTTCCCTGGATGGTGTAAGCTGTATTGATGAAGTGGAGGTGGCCGATTGCGGTGGTGGTGCCGGTTGCCCAAGTCCGGATATTGAAGTGATCTCTAAATATAGCTGCCCTAGTGTACTGCTGAGTTCGGTTACATTAAATGCCCTGCCATCTAATTTACCTGAAGCTGAGTGGACGTATTCGTGGAGCTCTTCAACAGGCGGAGGCATTTCTTCTGCTACCGGCCTGAGCATCACACTGACGGATAATGTTGAAAAAGACGTTACCCTGAGGATCACTCATAAAGACAACCCGTTAATATCCTGCTCGAAGACCATTCATGTAAATAACCCATCATGGTCGGCTCCGAACTTTCCGGTATCTGACAAATCCATCTGTGGAGGAGAAACGGTATCCATAGGGCTGCCCGCAGTTGTGGGATACAGCTATGCATGGACAAATGTAACCCCTCTGCAGGCTGACATTTCAAACCCATCGGTTTCTCCTGCTACGACTACGGATTATAGGATAACAGTGAGCGATGATGTTAGCGGCTGTGCGCTTATTGATACAGTAAGAGTGAAAGTGAAACCGCTGGTTAACAACCCCGGCCCGGAATGGACAGTGTGCAGCAATACTTTGGTAACCCTGGGATCCCCGGCCTTACCTAACTACACGTATAGCTGGTCGCCAGCTGTGGCCAGCTATCAGGGCGGTACGAATCACCTGTCGGCCGAGCCCAAAGTACTGATTGCCGCTTCACAGGATTTTACGCTTACCGTCACAGATACCGAAACAGGATGTACTTCCGATTCAACGATCCATATTACAGTGGATGCCGACCCTGCACTACCTACTATTGCGGATACAACAATATGCCTTGGAGGCAGTGCGGTGATTGGTAACCCGGGTCTTCCAGGAGCCACTTACAGCTGGTCGCCGGCAACGGGATTGAGCAGCGCAACGGCCGCTCAGCCTACGGCAAATCCTACTGTTACTACAATATATACTGTAGCAGCTACTTTCTATGATGCTGATGGTACGCCTACCTGTATAAAAACCGGCACTGTTACGGTTACTGTTAACGATCCATCGATAACAATGAGTGATGAAGCTATATGTCCTTCGGGAGCACTTTACGATTTAAGTACAGGAGTTACAGTTACGGGTGCAACCACTTATGCATGGTCGCCGGCATTCCAGGTAACCAATCCTGCAATTTTAAGTACTACTGTAAAAGCAAATCCTAAAGTTGCTACACAGTTCACATTAACAGCAACTGATGCGATCGGATGTAAGGCAACTGCTTCAAAAATAATTTCTCCAACTAACCCTCCGCCAATTGCTGGTAGCAATGGATATGTGTGTGTAGGGAGTTCTGTAACACTTGGTCATAGTTCTAATACAGGAACGCTTGACTGGTCGTGGACCGTTGATCCTGTAGCGGGCCTTGATGGAACACTTAGCTCTTATACCGACCCGGTAACAGTGTACACACCATCGGAGGCTGATATGAATAAAACATTCACGTTTACACTTACACAGGATATTGGTGGATGTATAAATAGTAATTCAGTGAAAATTGCAGTGAAAGGATTTTCCCTACCAGCTATTCCTGTACAAACAGTTTGCGAAAATTCATCAGTTAGCATTGGAGTCGCCCCTGTTAACGGTATAACTTATCAATGGTCGCCGGTTAACAATCTCAGTACTCCAAATGCTGCATCAACGCTGGTGAATAATATTGCAGGAACAAGTATATATACTTTAGTTGCAACCGATCAGTTGGGTTGTATTGCGCAAACCAATGCTGTTGTTGGTGTGAATCCCATTGCGGCACCTGATATTACTATTGCTGATGTAGTAGTTTCATTAGGAAGTGAAGGAACTGCTTTTGCTCCTGAAATTAATCCTGATGGTGCTGGTTACACCTACACATGGTCTCCGCCGGCTACTCTTGATAATCCATATATTCCCGGGGCCAAAGCCAATCCCGGTGGAATTGGTACAACCAATTATACATTAACAGTGGTGGATGATAAAGGATGTACAAGTATAGCACAGGCAAAACTTTCTGTTGTATCGATGACAATGGATGCAGATATTGTAACAGTTAAAGTATTGAAGGATGGTGCAAAAATAAATTACATTCCTGGTGAAGATGTTGTTTACACCATAACGGTAACCAACAACGGTCCGGGGGATGCATATAATGTTAACATTAATGACGTTGCGCCGGTGGGTACAACAATAAATAGTTGGACAGCCAGCGTAATCAATGGTACTGTAACCCTGCCGCATAACAGCGGGAATGGTGATCTGAATGAAACCATTGCTACCCTCCCTGAAGGAGCCGTAATAACTTACGAGGTAACCGTTCGGACCACTCCGCTACTTAAAACACCACTTTCAAACACTGTAGCTATTACTACCTCAACTCCCGATCCTGATCCATCATGTGCGGCATGTACAACACCACCTATTCCGGCTTTACTCGCTCCTCCTGCAGCGGTAAATGATGATACGACCACGAAGGCAGGCGTTCCGGTGTTGATAAGGGTATTAGATAATGATGCTGCGGGGCCTACAGGTAGTCCATTGGTGCCTTCTACCATTGAGATTGTTTCGCAGCCGGCTAATGGAACAGTAATAGTGAATACAGACGGCACCATCGTATATACACCGAATGCCGGGTATGCAGGCAACGATGTGTTCACTTACCGGGTTCAGGATGAGAATGGTATATGGAGTAATGTGGCTACGGTAACGATCAACGTGACCCCGGATGAAGTACATGTACCGAATATCATGACTCCCAATGGAGATGGAATAAATGACAGGTTGATTATTCGCGGACTGGAAAAATTCCAGAATAATGAGCTGCTCATTTTCAACAGATGGAACAGTAAGATCTATGAAAGCAAAAATTACCAGGGCGATTGGGACGGAAAAGGTCTTAATCCCGGAACCTATTTCTATACGTTACGGCTTCAGAATAGTAATGGGCAGTGGCAAATAATAAATGGTTATATCACCCTTGTACGTTAAACCGAAGAATATGTATAAAAATATAATAAAAATTATCCTTGTCTGCATTTCGCAATTCTCTGTGTCATCTGTATTTAGTCAGCAGGATGCGCAGTTCAGTCAATATATGTTCAATGGATTATACATTAACCCGGCCTATGCGGGTTATCGTGAAGATCTGAACCTGAATCTGTTTTACAGAAATCAATGGGGCGGATTTCCCGGAGCGCCAAAAACCTTTTCGATCGCAGCTGATGGCGCCATCAAAGAAGGTCGTGGTGGTTTGGGAATACAGGCGATGAACGACCAGATCGGCGCACAGAACAACACATCGTTATACGGAAATTATGCCTACCGTATCCCCATGGATCAATCCGGCGATAAGACGCTGGCCATTGGTATGGGGCTTGGTTTAATTCAGCAGCGGCTAAAAGTGGATGCGTTATCTCCCGAAAGTCAGAATGACCCCCTTATCCAGAATATGGCAAAGAATGCTATTATGCCCGATGCACGTGTGGGAATTTATTATAACAGTACCAGGATATTTGCCGGATTATCGGCCGACAATCTTGTTGCTGGAAAGTTCCAGGAGTCGGATGCGCTCAAAACCTATCTTCCTGTAAAACCGCATACATATTTAACCTTCGGGGCCCTGGTGCCTTTATCACAGGAGGTATTATTTAAACCTTCGTTTTTGGTTAAAGAAGATTTTGCCGGCCCCACCAGTTTTGATGTGAATGCATTTTTTCTTTTGCAGGAAACTGTATGGATAGGCGGATCTTACCGCACGGCCATATTCAATAAACCCCATATCAACAATTCGCTTAGAAAAGCTGGCGCCATCGTTGGGATGATAGAATATTTTGTGAATGAAAAACTGCGTATTGGCTATGCCTACGATAAAACGATAAATGGTACTGCGGCCAATAATAATTCATCACATGAAATATCGCTTAACTATATTTTCGTGAAACCCAAAGCGCGAATGTTATCGCCGCGATATTTCTAATGTTTTTATTGTAGAATCTCCAAAGTAATTATCCATGTATAAATCAAATTATAGAATAATAATTCCCGTGTGCATTGCCGTCCTTACATTTTACGTAAAACCCCTGAAAGGGCAGTACGTTTTAAAACAGGCAAATGGAAAGGCGATGTTATATAATTATTCGCAGGCCATTCCTTTATATACAAAAGCCTATAAAAAGAAAAAAACTGTGGATGCAGCCAGGGGAGTTGCAGAAAGTTACCGGCTGATAAAGGATTATGTATTTGCAGAGTCGTGGTATGCTAAGGTTGTGACATTTGAAGAACATACAGCCGAAGATAAATTTCATTATGCTGAAGTATTAATGAACAATAGTAAATATGCCGAAGCGCGGGCCATGCTGGATCAGTATCTTCTGCAGAAACCCGATGATGCAGTAGCCCAAAATATGCATAAGGGTTGTAGTAATGCGCTGGAGTGGCTGGCTAACCCCATGCGTGGTAATCTTGAAAATATCCAGGCATTAAATACACAGTGGTCCGACTGGAGCACAGCTTTTGATAATGATAAAATTATTTTTGCATCCGACAGGCCTTATGATTCGCTCAGGGGAGCTGATTTTTTCAGGAACAGCAATATCAAAAAAGCATCTTACACCTGGACGGGCAACAGCTACCTTCATCTGTATGAATCGAATGGTAAGGACAGCGCTGATGCAAAATTATTATCGCGAAATATCAATGGCGATTTTCATAGCGCATCGGCCAGCTATACAGCTGCTAACGATGCCATGTATTATGCTGTAACAACACTCGAGAAGAAAAAAAGGAGCTTTCTTGGTAAAGAAGATCCTTATACATTAAATGTGGAAATACTGGAATATAAGAAGGATACTTCGGGCAGATGGAACCGTTCCGAGCCTTTTCCATTTAATGCGATCTTTAATTATTCAGTCGGCGACCCCTGGATAAGCGCCGATGGAAAACGATTATATTTCGTAGCGGCCTTTGATGGAAAAGGTTTTGGAGGAACTGATATTTATTATGCTGACCTGAATGAAAACGGAAGCTGGAGTGATCCTGTGAATATGGGTCCGCAAATTAATACTACAGGTGATGAGAGAACTCCATTTTTTGATAAGGAAGGAATATTTTATTTTGCTTCCAATGGGCGTGCAGGAATGGGCGGATTGGATATTTACAAGACCTCTAGAAACGGGAATGAATGGGTGGTAAATAATTTTGGAAGCCCTGTTAATAGTCCACAAGATGATTTTGCACCTGCGTTTGCTGACAACAAATTTTATTTTTCTTCGAACCGTTTAGGCGGAAAAGGCAGTGATGATATTTATAGTTTTGATGTTGTGAAGGATCTTGTTATTACATTAACCGGTAAGGCGATCGACAAGGAAACCAATGCCCCATTGAGTAATGCCATCATTACGCTGAAAAATAAAAAAACAGGAACACCTGTGAATGCCGTTACAGATGAGAATGGTAATTACCGTTTTCAACTCGATAACGATACCGAATACGATCTATCTGTTGCAAAAACCGATTATGCAACGGTTACAGGGATCCCGGTTTCTATCAAAGATGTAAATGAATCTTCGGAATTACGCCAGGATATTTCGCTTTCAAGAGTTGAATTGAACAAGCCCTGGAAGATCGAGAATATATATTTCGACCTTGATAAATGGAATATCAGGCCGGATGCTGCAAAGGAATTGGACAAACTGGTGAAATTGCTTACCGATAATCCAACCTGGCAGGTGGAAATGTCATCGCATACCGATTCACGGGCGAGTGATGCGTATAATATAAAATTATCACAAAGGAGAGCAGAGTCAACCGTTGCTTACCTGATTTCCAATGGAATCAGCAAGGAGCGATTAACAGCAAAAGGTTACGGTGAAACAAGATTAGTGAACAATTGTTCCAACGGTGTAAGTTGTACTGATGAAGAACACCAGGCCAACCGAAGAACAGAATTTACAGTTTTGGATAAATAGTTTAAATGGGTCGCTCTCAACAGCGACCCATTTAAAAATCAATACATAGCCCCTACCGATGTACACCTGATTCCATTGTTAATTCACACAGCTCAAAATATATGAATGTTGAAGACGCCCTGGGGCAGATAGTTATCAATCCCTATAGTTACAGCAGTATTGAAAAATAAATCAGCCACATGATAAATAGTACCTGCATTGGTATTCTGAAATATAAATATGAGGGACCTGGCCCATCGTATGTTGCCTTTTCATAATTAACACGACGCATAGCTGCACTTATGTTTGCAGGAAGCATTAATAAAAACATTGCTACCAATAATACGCCGGCATAGAATCTTACTACTGGAAATAACAATGCAATGCCAAGTATTATTTCCAGTATTCCGGAAATAAAAACAATAGGTTGTTTGTAAGGAATTAATACCGGCATCATCATAGCCATTCCTTTAGAAAATTTAAAATGTCCCATAGCTGTGAAAAGCAACATACAACACATGGCGAAGTTGCCACTAAATATCAGGGGCCATTCATGATTAATAAAATAACCAACTAGCAGAGAAATGATAAAAACAGTTATCAGCACAAGCAAAGGCTTCATAGCTATTCAAATATTGTGACATCTTAATTTATCATATTTCAAGCCAGAAATCTTTAATTTCATATATTTAGTTTAACGATAAATGCACTTAATATGAATCTGATCAGATTTTTACCTTTTCTATTACTATTCTCTTCCTGTGGACCTGAACCCAAAACTGATAACAATTTTTTTAATGGAAAGGATCTGACGGGATGGTCAACTACGGATCCGCAGTATTGGTCGGTTGAAGATGGTGCAATTGTGGGACGGCTTACCGACTCGCTTACTGCTAACCAGTTCCTGTGGTCGGATATCCCGGTAAGCGATTTTTACCTGGAACTGGATGTTCAAATGACCCCTGACGACGCAAATGATGGCATCCAGATACGTTCGGTAAAAGGGTCGGGTGGCCATGCCATTGGCTATCAGGCAGATATTGGCTGGAGCAATAATATGAGTTATTGGGGAATGCTATATGATGAAGAAGGACGTGGTCTGCTGGATACTACCGGCCATGCGGCAAGAGCCGTAAAAGATAACGAATGGAACCACTACGAGGTGCTGGCCGTGGGTAACAAAATATGGATAGCGATTAATGGTATTATTGGTGCGTCTGTAGAGGATCCCGGTGGAGAAACTTCAGGACAAATCGCCCTGCAAATACATGCCGGGGCGCCGCAAACAATAAAGTATAAAATCAAGCAACTGATCCATAATCCCAAAATTGAACTTGCCGGCTTCAACGAATCGCAATTAAATGCGATGTTAAATAAACCGCTTGTTCCTGCTGAAACAGAAAAAGTGAGTTTGGAATATCACGATAATCAGACTGTCGTTTTTACTGGTGGTACCAATATCAGCGAGATGCAACATAATGGTTATTTGGAAACCCTGATACGATCGGCATTCCCAAAAACAAATATTCGTTTTAGAAATCTTGCCTGGGACGGGGATACTGTTTTTGAACAATTTCGCGATATTGGATTTAATAGCTGGGCAGAAAATATCGATAGCATAAATGCTGATATTGTTTTTATGCAGTTTGGTCAGATGGAGTCATTGAATAAGAACACCCCTCCTGATAGTTTTCGGTTGGCTTATCAATCGCTTATCGACCAAATAAAAAGGGAGAACAGAACATTAGTGATTCTCTCGCCTACACCATTTGAATCACTGGCAATAAATGAGGTAAAACTCGATAATTCATTACTCGAAAAATATGCTATCATCACCAAAGAACTGGCAACAAAAAATGAATGTATTTATGTTGATCTGTTTAAGGAATTAAATAATCTTCAACAATTTACCCGCAATGGTATCCATCTGAACGACAAGGGGCATGAATTAATGGCCAATGCTATTATGGCGAATACTGGCCGGCAAATTCAATTTGATAAAAAAATGGAAAACCTCCGCAAAGAGATTATTGCTAAAAATGAGGTATGGTTTAATTATTGGCGCCCTGCTAACTGGGCGTTTCTGAAAGGCGACCGGAGCCAGGTAGAATTCAGTCGCGATTGGAAAAATTATGAGAAAAAAATATTCCTGGAAGAAATGGATGAGTATAAACCCATACTGAATGCTGCGGAAGACCGCATAAAAGAAATTGTTGCTTCGCAGAATTAATATGAAAAAAAATATTTTACTTTTTGCAGTTTTATTATATGTAACTGCCTGCACCGATGTTGAAAAGTCATTCCCGGATCAATCTACGGAGCCCACCCATACTTCCATCGAAGATTTTTCAGTAAGTGCAGAGATGGCTTCTTTCACTGTAGCCGATGGCTACCAGGTTGAATTATTTGCTTCAGAGGATATTGGGATTGTTAAACCAACAGCGATGCGTTGGGATGAATATGGACGCTTATGGATTTTGTCTGTTCCAACTTATCCTCAATTAAAACCCGGCGAAAAACCCGGCGATAAATTACTGGTACTCGAAGATAGAAATAATGATGGGCGGCCCGACACTTCGATTGTTTTTGCAGATAAACTAAATATTCCTCTTGGCTTTGAATTTGGCGACGGTGGTATTTATTTAGGCGAGCAAACTAACCTGGTGTTTTTAAAGGATACTAATAATGATCTGCGCGCAGATAGTCGCGAAATAATATTGTCGGGTTTTGGTACGCATGATTTACATCAAACTATAAATTCATTTACCTGGAGCCCCTCAGGAGAATTATTTTTTAACCAGGGCCTGAGTATTTATTCCCGTGTTGAAACAATAAGAGGAGTTAAAAAAGCTAATAGATCTGCAGTGTGGAGATACAGGCCGAAACTTAAACAATTGGATGTTTTTTTTGATGAGTCGATGGCCAGTGATAACCCATGGGGTTTGAGTTTTGGAAATTGGGGAGAAACATTTGTAAAAGCAAATAATCCTGATATTTTTTATGCAACACCTGGCCTTGTTGAAAATTCACACAAACTGATGTTGCCAACAATAGGATTAACATCTAATAAATCATGTGGATTGGAAATTATCCGTAGCCCGCATTTTCATGATAGTCTTCAAAATAATATGCTGGTAACAGGATATTATAATAATAAGGTGGAGAGAATGAAATTGATAAAAAAAGGTGCGGGTTATACGATGGAATTAATGAAACCTCTTCTTAGTTCTTCAAGTAAAAAATTTCGTCCCGTTGAGGTTAAAATGGGTCCCGACGGAGCGATATATGTGCTCGACTGGTTCAATCCCGTTATTGGTCATTACCAGGCTTCTATGCGTGACCCTTCGCGCGATAAATCGCATGGCCGTATCTGGAAAATTTCAGCAAAAGATCGTCCCTTATTATCGATTCCTAAAATTGCTAGTCAGCCGATAAACGTTTTACTGGATTCTATTGGCTCAAAAAATTATTGGACAGGTTACCAGGTCAGGAGATTGCTTGCAGCAATGCCTGTAAATACTGTTGAGCCCGCACTGGATGAATGGGTAAATAATCTTAATCGTAACGATCAAAATTATTATGAGAGAATTCGGGATGCGCTATTTGTTTATCAAAGTCTCGAGATAGTAAAAAAACCATTAATACTCTCTTTAATGCACTCGTCAAATCCTGATGCAAGAATGGTCGCGGCGCAGGCTATTGGAAGATGGGGAGAAAGAATTAAAGATCCATTATCTTATTTATCGGTATTGATTAACGATAAAAATCCTGCAGTGCGATTAAATGCAATTGTGGCGGCAGGAAATATTCCGGAGGCACAATCGGTAGTTGTTGCATTAAGCGCATTGGATCACACTACTGATTTGTTTATTGATTATGCTCTCGAGAAAGCGGTATACGGATTAAAAGAATACTGGTCGCCGGCACTTCAACAAAATAAATTATCAATAAATAATCATCATTTGCGCTGGATGATTGCCAAGGCTCCGCCAGCATGGTATCCCTCAGAATCATATCGCCAGTTAATTGCTCCACTTCGCGCTCCCCTGGATGCAAACGGTGTTGCATTATATAAATATTTTGCTGCCGGCGCCAGTGCAGAAGATATAGGGTGGATAATAGAGAACTCGAAAAAATTAAATGAATCCGCATTACTCGATGCTTTATATAACATGCCTGCCAAACAAGAAATCAGCGACAAGGTGGGGATCAAATTAAATGAAGTAATTAATGGCAATAGCTCCTCTCAAATAAAAGCCGCTGCTTTGAGGGTGGCCAGGGCATGGGATGTAAAATCGGTGCAACAGACCGCCGCTGCTGTTGTTCAAAATAATAACCAATCCGAAATAGTTAGAAGAGAGGCAGTAAATACTTATGCATCATTGTCAGGTGCACAATCATTAGCTATGCTAAAAGACTGGTTGGCAATTGATGACCAGGGTAAATTGCTCCGACTTACCTGTTTAAAAAATATAGGGATTTATGAACCTGCATTTGCTGCAAAAGAATTATTCGGAATGATCAGGCAATCGGAAGGCAACCAGGAAGAAGTAAAAACAATTCTTCTTACGATAGCGAATGATTCAACCGTATTAAATGATCTGGCTGCTGTGATTGAAAATGCTGACCTTTCGATGGAAGAGGCGCAAACAATTCTTCGTGTATCTAAATATTCAAGAATAGAAAATAATAAGCTCCGACAAGCTGCGACAAAGTTTGCAGGAGAAGAGTGGGCAAAATCGGTACGTGAATATAACCCTGAATATTTATGGGCCATGGATATTTCTGCAGCGCATACCGGTGATCCCAATAATGGGAAAAAAGTGTATGATCGGTTAAATTGTTCTACTTGTCACCGTATAGGTAATAATGGAGGAGATATCGGTCCGGATCTTTCTGCTGTTGGAAGTGGACTTTCTTATAAAGATATTACTACTGAAGTTTTATGGCCCAATATCAATATTAAAGAAGGATATGCAAATACCATTGTGACATTAAAGAATGGTGAAGTAATACAGGGAATACGTGCCCTGGAGAACGAACAATTAATTGCTATTAAGGCTAACCGTAGCGCTGTACCTAAAAATATTGATAAATCTTCTGTGGCAAACATTACCGATATAGGCTCTGTAATGCCAGAGGGGTTGACGAATCATTTATCTCACCAGGAACTGGTTGACCTGATTCGTTACCTCGGAGAACTTAGAAATTAAATGATTTAAATTACCAAAGCAGAAAAAACCTGCGAGGACTGCCTGATAAATAAATGAGGGAGACCATACACCAGATTATGGAGCAAATCTGGGTTTCTTATTGCCTCCATGACAGGTGTAGCAACTCACTACTGGGTTCTCCTCGTGCTTGAAGTATTTTTTATTGATCCGCATAGTCATGCGCATCATATCACGGGCAATGAGCTTATGTTTATTTTCGTCGCTGACAAAATCCAGCTTTTCCATATCTACCTTACTCTGCTCATGGCAGAAATTGCATTTCACTCCCAGGGCGTTATTAAATCCTTTCATGATCTCTTTCAATTCATCGTGACTGATGTTTTTGCTAAGGACTTTCAGGTTTTTGGGCTTTGGGTCTTCGGGTAATGCTAATGAACAAAGTGTTATGCACAGTACAAGCCCTAATAAAGTTGTCAGCTTTCTATTCATATTGTCGTTTTAGATAATGAATTTAAT
>CAYLVR010000102.1:0-12233 GCA_964387165.1 uncultured Chitinophagaceae bacterium
TTTTCCCAATACCCATCATCAACCATATTGATAGATGCCGGATTGTTATCAGTAGAACCCCAGTTATTACCATTCAGGTTATCCCAGGTAGCTGCAAAAAGATGTGATCCCACGAATGTTGACGGCTGAATATTCACTGTTGTTGCTGATTGCCTGGAAGGTGACTGGTAAGAGCCACTAAATCCTGAATGGCTTCAACAAGGCTGGCACGCTGATAATCTCCAAGAGTTGGTTCATACTCACTCCAGGTTACATAAAATCTTACGGCTGTAACACTGGCGTCCTGGCCATTATGTGTAAGATTCATAAATTTCTGGATATAATCCCACTGGTCATTACTATGATCAACATCTGTATTAAATCCATGGCCCGTAGTGTTTAGAACAATTTCCTTGGGTACCTGGGCAAAGGTCGTCATCAGGAAAAAAGAAAAAAGAATAAGAAACGTAGATTTTTTCATAATCGGCAATTTTGGTGTTTTTAAATACTCTAATCATTATTAAAATGATTTAGAGTCAATCGTTAAATACAGGCAGAATAGGTGAGGATAAGAAGGGATAAGAAAGGAAAGGATAAGAAAGGAAGGGATAAGAGGTACAAAATATGAAATCACTCTAAAAGACTATACCGCACTGTGTGCAGTGCCGGCATAGCGGCAATCAGCATTCCGCGGGCTTTTTCCGGACAAATAAGCGGAACCAGGCGCAGTGTTTTTTATTTTACCAATCTCAGAGAATACATTTTCTTTTCATTTACTTTTGCCACTTTGCAAAAAACAATAAATATAAATGGTTGATGTTATTTTAGGCCTTCAATGGGGCGATGAAGGGAAAGGGAAAATTGTCGATTATTTCGCGCCTAATTATGATGTGGTAGCAAGGTTTCAGGGCGGACCGAACGCCGGCCATACGCTCTACGTAAAAGACAAAAAAATCGTTCTTCACCAGATACCTTCAGGCATTTTTCATGAAGACAAAATAAACCTGATAGGCAACGGTGTTGTGCTTGACCCGGTAACCCTTAAAAGAGAATGTGAAACGGTTAAGCCATTCGTGGCCGATTTCAGAAAAAACCTGTTCATCTCTCAACGCGCACATGTGATCCTTCCCACACACCGCGCACTCGATAAAGCTTCAGAAGCATTAAAAGGAAACGATAAGATCGGTTCCACCCTGAAAGGTATCGGGCCGGCCTATATGGATAAAACCGGACGTAATGGTATCAGGGTCGGCGACCTGTTAGATAAGAACTTTACTTCTCATTATATTAAATTAAGGCTGAAACACCAGAAGCTGCTCGACAGTATGCACTTCAATGAAGATATTTCTGCCTGGGAAGAAGAATTCCTGGAAGCTATGGACTTCATGCGCCAGTTCAAGATCGTTAATGGTGAATATTTTATTAATGATAAGATCGCCCAGGGTAAAAAAGTACTGGCCGAAGGTGCGCAGGGAAGTATGCTGGATGTTGATTTCGGTACTTTTCCCTTTGTAACTTCTTCCAATACGATTTCAGCAGGCGTTTGTACCGGTTTGGGAATCGCCCCACAGAAAATAAAGGACGTAATGGGCGTTACCAAAGCTTACTGTACCAGGGTGGGCAGCGGTCCTTTCCCAACTGAATTGTTCGATGCAGCAGGCGATGAACTTAGAAAAATAGGACAGGAGTTTGGCGCCACTACCGGCCGGCCGCGCCGCTGTGGTTGGATAGACCTGGTAGCATTAAAATACACATGCATGATTAATGGCGTTACAAAGCTCATCATGACCAAGTCGGATGTATTGGATACATTTGAACAGCTGAATGTTTGTACGAGTTATAAGGTGAACGGAGAGGCTACCAGCGAGGTTCCTTTCCAGATGTCAAAAATGAACATAGAACCTATACTGGAATCATTCAAAGGCTGGAACAGGGATATCACCGCGCTGAAAACCCAGGAGGAACTGCCCGCTGAAATGAATAGTTATGTTGATTTCATTAATAAGTTCCTTGGTGTGGATGTAAAATATATTTCAAACGGACCCGGCCGCGACCAGATCATCCACGTAGCATAAAAAAATTGTAAAAAAAGTTTGGCTAATTAAAAACTTCGCTGAAATTTTACAACACAATATCACCTGATTATGGCAGCAAAAAAATCCACCGGCAAATCTGAACCCAAAGCTTCTAAAGAAATTCCCAAGAAAGCTTCTTCCAAGCCTAAAAAAGAAATGGAAGATGATGATCTTGAGGATGACGATGAAATGGATGATGAACCTAAAGCGAAAAAATCATCCTCTAAAAAAGGAGATGATGATGACGATGATGCAGACGATGCAGATGAAGTTGATGATTGGGATAAACCCGATGAGGATGATTCATGGGATCCGGATTTTGAAGAATTTGATCTGCCTAAATCGAAAGCAAAAAAATCTTCCGGTAGCGGTGGTACAGGTGGGAAAAAAGGGAAAGGAGATGATGACGATTTAGGAATTGATGATGATTTTAAAGACATGGATCTGTTCGATGATTCCAGTATGGACGATGACGACGATGACTACTAATTTTAAGTGAGGAGATTTATTTCTTTTCCGATAGCTGACCTTCAGCAAATCAAACAACAAATGTTGAATTGGGGTAACCAGTTCAACATTTGTTGTTTCCTGGATAACCATCATTATCATTTTTCACATCATAGCATTGAATGTGTACTGGCTGCAGGAAGCATTCGCCAAATACATTCTTTGAATGAGTTAAGTGAATATTGTAAGAATAATACAGACTGGTTGTTCGGGCATTTTGGCTATGACCTGAAAAATAAGATTGAAAAACTATCTTCTGATAACCCGGATTATATTCAGTTCCCGGATTTGTTTTTTTATGTGCCGGAGGTGGTTATCCAACTTAGTTCTACTGAGATCAATATCGGGTTGTTTAACAGCGATCACGAGAAGATATACGAAACGTTGCGGTCCACTCTCTCTTCACCTTCTGTAAAGCAGCTCCGTTTACAGGAGCCTCCCTCGCGTGCAAAGACCCTGAAGGTTAATGAACGCTTAAGCAAAAAACAATACATCTCCACAATTGAACAATTACGCCGGCATATTTTACTGGGCGATTGTTATGAAATAAATTTTTGCCAGGAGTTTTATGCAGAAGATATAGATATCAACCCTATAGAATTATATTTAAAACTTAGCGATACTTCTCCAAATCCTTTTTCCGCTTATTACCGGCTCGATGATAAATATCTTTCGTGCCTGAGCCCGGAAAGATATCTGAAAAAAGAAGGGACACATATTTTGTCACAACCGATTAAGGGCACATCGGAAAGAAATAAAAATCAGCAACAGGACGCAATTAATATTGATGCATTAAAAACAAGTAAAAAGGAACGTGCAGAAAATATTATGATCGTTGACCTGGTGAGAAATGATCTTTCAAAAATATGTAAACAGGGATCGGTAGTTGTTGATGAACTATGTGAAATATACAGTTTCCCGCAAGTACACCAGATGGTATCTACAGTAAGCGGAGAATTAAAAGATAATATTGAATTAAAAGAAATAATCAGTGCTACTTTCCCTATGGGTTCCATGACAGGGGCTCCCAAAAAAAGGGTAATGGAATTAATTGAAAAATATGAATTATTCAAACGGGGATTATTCTCCGGATCGATAGGTTATATAGATCCGGAAGGCAATTTTGATTTTAATGTTGTGATCAGGAGCGCCCTTTATAATCAAACTAATAGATATTTATCATTTCCCACTGGTTCTGCCATTACTTTCAACAGTGATGCCGAAAAAGAATATGAAGAGTGTTTGCTAAAGGCATCTGCAATAAAAAAGGTACTGGCAGAAACCAGTACCTTTAATTGATAGTCAGAAAAGAATATGATCACTTACTTGCGGTCGTCTGCTGTTTTCTGGGAATGTCTGCTGCGGTTTCTGTTCCATTTAATAATACCTGTACAGATTCATTTAAGATGGGATATTTGTTTGCAACAAATTTCTCCATCGCTTCTACGGGTAATTTCATTTCATAACCATTAGCCTCCGTATCGATTAATTTATCGAACTGTGGATTATACCTGGCAAAATCACCCAGGTCCATATTAATATATTTCGAAATTATTGCTGCACGGTATTTACCGGAAATAGTTGTTGTTGTGGCTTCTTTTAATTCCTGTGCAGTAAGGTTACGATTAAGTAAATATCCTGCAAGTGATCCGATCTGATCTATTGCCTCTGCTTTAGTAAGCGTACAAATTCCACCAGTGCCTTCATATATATAATGTGCACCAATGAATTTCTTTACGTGATTCCTGGATTCCTGAGGTAAATAATATTGAAGGTCCCAGAAGTTACGACTCTTACTTTTTTTGATGGCACTGTACACATAGCCCGGTCCGCTGTTATATGCTGCAATTACCAGTAACCAGTCACCGAATTCGTTATAGAGATATTTCAAATACTTAGCGGCAGCATGGGTGCTTTTAGTATAATCACGGCGCTCATCTTTGTATTTGGTGATCTTTAAACCATAATTTTTGGCGGTTGCCGGCATAAACTGCCAGGGGCCCACTGCACCTGCATGAGAAACTGCGCTTGTTTTAAGCTGCGATTCAATAACAGAAAGATATTTAAGTTCAACGGGTATTCCGTGCTGCTCAAAAATCTCATCGATAAGGTTAAAATAAGGTAGCCCCTTAGCTTTAATGCTCATCAGGTGCTTCTTATTTTTGGCAGTGTAATTTTCAACAAAACTGAGCGCCCGCGGATTAAGACGGATCGTTTTAGCGACAACCGCTGCATTCTGCACAACAACTGCTTCTGCCTCTGCTGTATTTGGAATAGCTACAGCAGCGATCACCTGCGCCGGGTTAGGCGTTTGAGTGGTGTCTGCAGCGCTGGCTGTTCCAATAAACAACAGCAAAATCAGGCAGTAATAAAAAAATGTCCTAGTCATCATCATTGATTTGATAAACAATGTCGACCTGAGGAATGGATTAAAAAGATTTTTTTAGGATTGATTGGAAGAGAATCTTCAGAAGGGTACCGGGGCCGAAGAGTTAGGTTTTTCAAAACCGCTAACCTTATACTGATTCATCCAGTTGTTTGAAACTGAAAGCAAATATAATTCGCTAAATCGGTTACTCATAATCTGGGCACTGTACGGTAAGCCATTATTGTGCCAAAAAAGCGGTAAAGAGACGGCTGGAAGGCCTGTTAAATTAGAAAAGACTGTAAAAATGTCAGCTGCGTACATTTCCACAGGGTCCGACATCTTCTCCCCCAGTTTAAAAGCGGTAGAAGGGGAGGTGGGGAACAGGATCAGGTCAAACTGGTTGAAAATCAGGTTCGTTTTTTCAGTCAATAGTTGTCTTACCTGTTGGGCTTTCGTAAAGTATGCATCGTAGTAGCCCGAGCTTAGTACGAAGGTTCCGAGCATGATGCGTCGCTTTACTTCCCTGCCAAAACCTGCAGACCGGGTCGATTCATAAAGTTCTGCCAAATCTGAGTTTTTATCCACATTCCGGTATCCATAGCGAATTCCATCGAATCGGGATAGGTTAGAGGAGGCCTCGGCAGTGGTTAAAACATAATAAGTTGGAACGATATAATCCAGGTATTCAAAATCGACAGGCTCAACGGAATGGCCATCGATCTTTAGCTTATCGATAAGGCTAAACAAGCCTGATTTTATTTCCGGGTCAAGGGCGGGACTTTCCAGCGCCTGGCGGAAATAAGCGATTTTAAGAGGTTTTGTTTGTTCGGGGGCCTTATTTAGTTTAGCCGGGCAGGCTGTGCTGTCGAAATTATCTGGTCCGCCGATAACATCCAGCACTAATTGTACATCGGGGATATTATTTGCAAAAATGCCTATCTGGTCGAATGAAGAAGCGTAGGCGATGAGCCCATAACGGGAAATTGTTCCATACGTAGGTTTGAAGCCAACAATTCCGCAGAAATCTGCGGGTTGACGAACCGATCCGCCAGTATCGCTGCCTAAACTAACCATACAAAGGCCAGCCTGAACCGATACGGCCGATCCGCCTGAAGAACCGCCGGGAACCCTCGTTTCATCTATGGCATTTAAAGAAGGGCCATAAGAAGAATTTTCATTAGAGGAGCCCATTGCAAATTCATCGCAATTCGTATGACCTATAATAATAGCTTCTTCTTCCAGCAATCTTTCAACCGCTGTTGCATTATATAACGACACGAAATCTTTTAGAATAGCTGAGGCTGCAGTGACGGGATGATCTTTATAACAGATCACATCTTTAATAGAAATGATAACACCATGAAGTTTACCGATTGGTTTCCCCGCTGCGCGCGATGCATCCAGTTGCCTGGCTTTTTCCCGGGCTTCATCGCCATATACCCGAACGTATGCATTAAGATGCTGCTTTTGTTGGATGGCATGCAGGTAATGATCTACGACAGACAAACAGGAAATGCTGCCATCCTGTAATTGAGAATGGTATTGTTTTATTGAACCGTAAGAAAACACTATAGATAAGGGCTAAGCAGAGGTTGAAGTTGATTTTTCTCTTGCTGCATCCTGAGTATCTTTCTCATTCATTCCTTCCTCTATTTCTTTTTTCACGTTAGATTTAGCATCATTAAACTCACGGATACCTTTGCCTAATCCTCTCATAAATTCAGGGATCTTACGACCACCAAAAAGTATTAACACTGCAAGAATGATCAGAATCCATTCTGTACCACCTGGCATCGAGATCATCATCAGGGTACTATTTATTGGTTGTAACATAATAAACTATTTATAGTTTGACTTACGAAATTAAGTCTTTTTAGTTTGAAAAAATCCCCCTGCTTTTATTGTTTATGATTAGGCTCTGAAAAACAACAAGACCGCTCTCACCTTTAAAAAAGGAAGGATGACATATCGCTCCAAAAAACAACAAGACTACCCTCCTCCTTCGAAAAAAGGGGGTCGCGGCAAGTTTGAAGTTAAACAATAAAAGCAGGGGGATTTTTCTCCCAGCTTCATAAATCTTCCTATAGTCGGCTTCCTGTTTAACTTACCAATAATGCAAAACCGCCGGGAATTTTTTATGCATAAAAAAAGCGGAACCGAAGTTCCGCCTGGTATTTTTATAACCGGTACTGCAATTATTTTGCAACGACAGCCATTCTTTTTTCCTTGATCCTTGCACTTTTACCGCTACGCCCGCGAAGGAAGTAGAGTTTTGCGCGGCGAACACGGCCGCTTTTATTAAGATCGATAGAATCGATATTTGGTGAGAATAAGGGGAAAGTTCTTTCTACGCCTACTCCATCTGATATTTTTCTTACCGTGAAACTTGCAGTGGCTCCGGAACCCTGGCGTTTGATTACATCACCTTTGAAACTCTGGATACGCTCTTTTCCACCTTCAACAATCTTATAGTTAACAGAAACGTTGTCTCCGGCTTTAAATTTCGGGAATTCTTTCTGACCCGTCAACTGGTCGTGGACAAACTGAACTGCCTGGTTCATATACTTATATTTTAAGGGAGGCGAAGGTAAGGAGAAAAACTTAAAACATATTCATTTTTCACTTTTAAGTTTTGAGTTTTTACTTATTATCTGGCAACGTTTACCGCGCGCTTTTCCCTGATTACTGTTACTTTTATCTGGCCCGGGAAGGTCATTTCAGTCTGGATCTTCTGGGCGATCTCGAAAGAAAGCCTGTCTGAATCGGCATCACTCACTTTTTCAGATTCAACAATTACCCTTAATTCACGACCGGCCTGGATAGCGTAAGCTTTTTCAACACCAGGATAAGCCATTGCCAGGTTCTCAAGATCCTTGATCCTTTTCAGGTACTGCTGCATGATCTCTCTTCTTGCCCCGGGTCTTGCACCGCTGATCGCATCACAAGCCTGAACAATCGGTGAAATCACATACTGCATTTCCATTTCATCGTGGTGGGCGCCAATGGCGTTTACTACGGCGGGATTCTCACCATATTTTTCGGCCAGTTTTGCTCCAAGCAATGCATGGCTCAGTTCTGTTTCTTCGTCGGGGACCTTTCCAATATCATGTAACAGGCCTGCACGTTTCGCCAGCTTGGGGTTCATTCCCAATTCGGATGCCATGATCCCGCAAATATTGGCCACCTCACGACTATGCATTAGCAGGTTCTGCCCATAGCTTGAGCGGAATCTCATCTTACCCACAATTCTTACCAGTTCTTTATGTAAACCATGAATACCTAATTCTATAACTGTTCTTTCCCCGATTTCAATTACCTGCTCCTCTATCTGTTTGCGTGTTTTTTCAACAACTTCCTCGATGCGTGCAGGGTGAATACGACCGTCTGAAACGAGTCGCTGTAAACTTAAACGGGCAATCTCTCTTCTTAATGGATCAAAAGAAGAAAGGATGATTGCTTCAGGAGTATCATCAACAATTAAATCCACGCCGGTTGCAGCTTCAATCGCGCGAATGTTCCTTCCTTCACGACCAATGATCTGACCCTTTATCTCGTCACTTTCCAGGTTAAATACAGTAATGGAATTTTCAATCGCCTGCTCGGCAGCTGTACGCTGTATGGATTGAATAATAATCTTTCTGGCTTCTTTATTGGCTTTTTGCTTGGCATCGTCAACAATCTCCTGTTGGATCGACAATGCCTGGGTGTGTGCCTCCTGTTTAAGGCTCTCAACCAATTGGGTTTTGGCTTCATCCGCACTGAGCCCGGCTATTTTTTCGAGCTTGCGAATATGTTCTTCCTGGTGTTTCTCGAGCTCGGTGCGTTTAAGGTTAACCACCTCGATCTGCCTGTTCAGGTTTTCCTTGATCAATTCATTTTCCTTCACCTGTTTTTCAAGGTTGTCAATTTTAGCAGTTATGGACTGTTCTTTCTGCCTTACCCTATTTTCGTTTTCACCCAGTTTCCGGTTCTTTTCAAGAACTTCTTTCTCGTGTTCTGCCTTAAGTTGTACGAAAGTTTCTTTAGCCTCGAGTAATTTTTCTTTCTTTAATGTTTCTGCTTTTGATTGTGCCTCTGTCGTGATTTTATTTGCCTGCTGCTCGGCCTCTGCTATCTTTTTCTGTGTATTTTTCGCGAAGATCAGCTTTCCCAGCACTATCCCGACCACAAGAGCTATCCCCCCAATTATATAGGTTAACACGTTCGATTCCATTGTTTATATATATTATTAAATTGTTGTTGCATATGGTTAAGCAGCGAAAATACAAAAAACAAGTCAGAAGCATTCTGTAAATCAGGGCGGCCCATTCCGGCTGCGGTGCGTAGAAGCTTTTGTGCATCAACGCATTGCCCCATCTATTCTTCCATGGCGAAACTGGCGGTCATTTCTGAAGCACCTTATCAATTATAGCTTCAATCCCATTTAGTTTGGCAGTAAGATCGCCTTCGTTATTGGCCCGCTCACCTGCGGTAGTGGCGTACCACAGCACCACCATGGCCACATAATCCTGCATATCCTTACCGGCAAAATGGGTTTTAAACTCTACGAGCTTATCATTAATGATCTTTACTGTTTTCCTCACGGTCTCTTCGTCACGCGGTTCGATTCTTATCCTGTAAGTTCTGTCGCCGATTACGACATTTATCGGAATTAAAGTGTCTTCCATGCTTGCTATTTTGAAAAGCTTATATTAAATTTATTCACAGAACGTTAGTTACTTTATTTAATCCAATATTCCAGGTACCTCATAACGTTATGAAAAACTAAACCCATGATCGCAAAAATCAAGTCAGCGAATTTCATCGACACCCTGCAGTTCGAGTTACAGGCCCCCTCTCACAATTCACTTAAAGCAGTGCTTCGCGATGAGAAAGGAAGCGTTTGCAGCCAGTTTGAAACGGTATTTTTAGAAGATGAGCCCCAGGTAGTCTGGAAAGGCCTGAACGATCTTCCCTATGGAGTGTACACGCTTGAACTGTCGCAGGGAGAGGATAAAGTTAAATTGCGACTGGTAAAAAGAGTATAATCATTCACTCAGCAAACTGATGCACCTGTCTATTTCTTTTAGCCAGGCATGCAGCTTTTTGTCCAGTTCCTTCTTTTCGGCTTCATTCATTTTCCCGTTACCGGCTTTCAGCGCCATCACTTTGGTTTCGAGCCCATCAATTTGCTCAAGAAATTTCATTTCCCTTTCTTTAGCTGGTAATAATTCAGCTTTCAGCCGCTCATTTTCTTTCCGAAGAAATTCATATTTCTTCAGCAAATCATTAAGCTTCGAACTTATCCTTTTATACTGCTCTTCAGCATTCATGACATTGTATTTTGGGCACCCTTCCTGATCTCCGCTTTCAAATCCTGTTCTAATGTACGCATTACCTTGTTCATCATGCTATCAATTTCCTTATCCGTCAGCGTTTTTTCTTCGTCGAGGAAAGTGAGACTAATGGCCAAAGATTTTTTTCCTGCACCAATTTTATCACTTTCAAATACATCGAATAGCTCAACAGATTTTAATCTGCCCAGTTTTGTTTTGTTAATAACAGATTCCACCGCGTGATAGGGGGTTGAGGTATCCACTACCATTGCCAGGTCACGGTACACAGGCAACTGGTTAGGTAATTGTTTAAACTGGATAACATTTTTCGTCACGATATCAAGCACTTTTTCCCACCTGATATCTGCAAAAAACACTTCCTGCTTAATATCGAATCTGTTCAATTCTGTTTTACCTACTGCACCAAGTTCTGCAATGATTTCTGTGCCGGATTTAATAGTAAGCTGCTCTTTTAATTTGTTGCTCGGGGTAACCTCCCATGATTTATCATTTATTCCTAAAAGATTTAATACTGATTCAACAATACCTTTAATTAAATAAATATCAGACGCTATTGCTTTGCCTTTCCAGGATGCTGTTGATTTATTACCTGTGATATACAAACATAAATGTTCATCTTCCTGGTAATTGCCCTCTCCACGAGAATGATAGGTTTTGCCGAACTCAAAAAAACGGATATCGCTGTTTTTTCTATTTAGATTATAGGCAACAGATTCCAGGCCCGTTTCCAGCATGGAGGGGCGCATAATATTATGTACTGCACTGAGATTATTTAATAATTTAACGCCTTCTTCCAGTTCTTCTTTTTCAAAATAAGCCGCATTGGTAATTGAATTAGTAAATATTTCATTAAAGCCCGCACCTACTAAATAAGAAGCTGTTTTTTCTTTTCTTATCTGTGCAGGATTAATTGCACCAACAGAGGGAGTAATGGTTATGCTTGCAGGTATTTCAATATTATCATAACCATCTATACGCATGATTTCTTCCACAACGTCGGCCTGAAGGGTTACATCAGGTTTGCTATACGGAACAGCCACACGAACATCATCCATTCCTTCTTTAATTATTTCAAAACCCAGCGACTGCAATATTTTCTTAACCGTATCGCTGTGATAGTTTTTACCACTTAATTTTTTAAGATAGAAATGTTTTAGTACCACTTCCTTTTTTGGCTGGGGATCGGGATATACATCAACAGGCTCAGAGCTTATTTCTCCCCCTGCAATTTCAACGATCATCAATGCTGCACGCTTTAGTACATTTAATGTATTGCTGATATCAACATTTTTTTCAAATCTTGTTGCAGCATCCGTGCGTAAGCCGTGCCTGAATGATGTTTTACGGATATCAATAGGGTTGAACCAGGCACTTTCTAAAAATATGTTTTTAGTAGAAGATTTTACGCCGCTGTCAATACCGCCAAATACCCCGGCAATACATAATCCATTACTATTGCCATCACAGATAATTAGATCTTCTTTATTTAGTTTCCTTTCTTTTTCATCAAGGGTTTTAAATATAGTATCCTGGGGAAGGTTTTTTACGATGATCTTCCTGCCTTCTACTTTATCAGCATCAAAAGCATGCAAAGGCTGACCGGTATCATGCAGAATAAAATTGGTAATATCTACAATATTATTGATCGGGCGCTGGCCTATAGATTTTAATTTATTCTGCAACCATTGCGGTGATTCTTTTACACTGATATTATTTATACTTATACCTGTGTAACGTTGACAGGCATTCCTGTTTTCTATTTCTACACTGAAGGTGTTTGCATTAGATGCCGCTTTAAAGCCGTTGGCATTTGGATATTTTACCTTGATATCTGTTTTATCGTGATGACTTAAATATGCACAAATATCACGTGCCACTCCCAGGTGGCTCATTGCATCCATACGGTTAGGAGTAAGGCCTATTTCGTAAATATTATCTGTATAAGGTTTGTAATATTCTGCCAGCGGA
>CAYLVR010000103.1:0-12114 GCA_964387165.1 uncultured Chitinophagaceae bacterium
GGTAATGGCAATCTGAATATAACAAATACTTGAGTGGTAGTATTAGCTGATAACTTTAGTGATGTTGGCGTTTATTCAGCAACTGTAAATGGTAATTTTTCCATGAGCGGAACTTCTTTTAGTATTCAGAATTCTAATCTTGCTGACATCCAACCAACAACATTATTTGTAAAAGGAAATATCAATCATACAGCAGGAGTTATTACTGCGAGCTCAACTCTTCCGGCCATATCTGCCAGTTTATTTAACATAGAAATGAATGGTACGGCTGCACAAACAATTAATTCAACGCCCCAGTCATTTAATAACGCCGGAAACCAGGTTGCTTTACGTATCAGTAATTCAACAAATGGGGTAACGCTTCTTAGCCCATTAAATGTGGGAATGCTTGGATTTAGTTCGAATGGTAAATTAATTACCGATGAAACTAATTTCATTAAAATAATGAATCCTTCCACTGAAGATTATGTTGTTAGTGGTTCGGGTTTTGTTGACGGTCCTGTGCGCAGAGCTACAAACCTGGAAGAAGAATATATTTTTCCTACAGGAGCTGGTACAACTGCACAATATGTATCAGTGTTCCCTGCAGCTACCACAGCATCAACTTACCAGGCATCTTATACCAATGCAGCGCCTGGTAATACAACCGTATCTAACCCGCTTACTAATATTGTAAATTATTACTGGGAGGTCGACAGGATCGGATCAGGTGCAAATGCTGCGGTTGAAATAACAGTTCCCGGGGCAATTGCCGGGGCCATTTCTTCCGATGCACTGGTGGTGGCTAAATCTTCCGGAGGTTCTAACTGGGTTTCTGCAAGACATGAGACAGAGAATTCCTTCCTTCCAGGTGATGTTACCTCAGGAAAGTTAAGGTCGGAGGTGCAAACAAGTTTCAGCAGCTTCACAATCGGATGGGGACCAATGGATGCAGTATTACCTATTAACCTTCTTTCATTCACAGTTAATAAAGCAGGATCAAAAGCAAACCTGAACTGGAAAGTAACCGGTAGCTCAACTCCGCAATCATTTGATGTATTGAAATCTTCTGATGGCGTGAATTTCAGCAAGATCGGAACTGTACCCGGATTGCAGGCTAAACTATCATACGACTTTACCGATAATAACCTCTTATCAGGAAATAATTATTACAGGCTGAAAATGTTCGATATTGATGGTACCGTTTCTTACAGCAATATTATTGTGGCAATGAACGGAGCATCTGGTACGCTGATCAGCTCGATGATGCCAACAATAGTTGTTGACCGCGCGAGATTAAATATCAGTTCAGCATCAAAAGGAAATATGCAGCTGGTGATCACGGATATCAATGGAAGGGTTGTTCAAACACAAATCGCGTCAATTAACGCTGGTAGCCAGGAGGTTTGGATAAATGCAACGAGACTTGCAACAGGATACTTCCAGATTACCGGGTATATTAATGGTGAAAAGACGAAAACTATACGGTTTTTTAAACGGTAATCGCGTTTAAAGAACCTTGGAAATGACCCCAGGTGCGACGGTACTTTGTGTACTATGTCGCACCTTTTATTTTACATACTACTTTTTATTTCGCTGCCGGTATTTTCCCAGAAGAAATGGAGCGGCGGCGCGGGAAATAATCAATGGAATGATCCGCTTAACTGGAACAACAATACTATTCCTTCGTCTGCAGATGATGTTGTTCTGGATAATTCCGTTGTTGCGGGAAACTATATTGTTCTCCTTCCTGCTGATGCTGCAACCGTAAAAAGCATTTTAATTGATCCCGCTGCTTCACGGAACATTGAATTAATTCTTCCCATAGAAAATAAGGAAGTACCCGGATTAATAATTTCCGGTCCGGGTGATGGTTTAACGATTAATAAAGGAGGAATATTCAGGAATGCTTCCGGCGCTTCTTCGGGAACACCATTAATGGTGACAGATTCAATCAGGATTAATAATGATGGGAGGTTTATCATTAACACTCCGCGCGCGCATGCTACAAATGTGGATCGTATATCCAGCGCTGCGGGAACCGAAAAAGGGATTGTTGAATTTGACATTCCTGATGCTTCCACAACTATTTCTTTAAGCGGAAGAATTTATGGAAAACTGGTGCTTAAGGCTGATGCATTTGGACGGGCATTGAACTATACCGCGGCAGGAGTCAATAAAGTAATTATCAGATCGGACCTGGAAATAGGAGACAGTGTAAATTTTAATCTTAATTTTTCTGATAGTATTTTAATTAAAGGAAATTTAATACAAGGTCATGCTGTTTTTAATTTAGGGAACACTACGAGAAGTGTTGTTCTTGGAGTTGCCGGAAATATTAATTTATCTGCAGGAGGAAAAATTACTGAAACGGGTACTGGTGTTCAGCAGTTGCTGTTGAATGGTCATACAGAACAACAATTAAATATACAAGGGCAGATAGTCAACCAAATAGCGTTGACATGTGATGGTATGTCTCATGTAAAATTATTATCGTCACTTTCTTTGCCTTATGCTTTGCATTTGAGACGGGGGAACATTATTTCTTCCAATACGAATCTTTTAGTGCTTGAAAGCAGTTGTGTTATACAGGCAGATACTTTATCGGATCAAAGTTTTATTGATGGCCCTGTTAGAAAAGAAGGATTGTTGAATAGTAGCTTTCTGTTTCCTGTGGGTAAGTCTGGTAAAATGCGATGGCTGGAATTATTATCTGCAACAGGCAACTTTACAGTTGAATATTTTAACGCAAATCCCAGGTTGATCAGCAATACAGTAGGAGTGGGCATTGATCATATTTCGGGAATAGAGTACTGGAGTATTTCGGGAGGGAGCTCTGCTGTTTTAAAACTTTCATTTCATGATCCTAACAGCGGAGGAGTAACCGAACTTTCTCAATTACGTGTAGCGCAATTACAGGCTGGTATATGGCAGAACGCAGGCAATACAGACTTTAGAGGTACCCCCGGCACGAACGGTTGGGTTAGCAGCTCTGCTGCGAGCGGGTTTTCAGCGGAAAGTCATCTTTTCGCACTGGCGAGCGCCATTGTCCAGGAAAACCCGCTTCCTGTTTTTTTCAGGGATTTTATTATTAACACAACTAATAATAAAATGGTATTTAAATGGCGCGTTGATAAGGATCACAACGCAATAAGATTTGAATTGCAGGAGTCGGATAATGGCCGGGATTATCATACAATTTATACCTGCGAAGCGATGCCTGGCGTAACTGAATATTATTATCAATCCGAAATTCCTCAAACAACAAAAAAATATTACAGGGTAAGAGCTATTGATAAGGATGCATCAATATATTATATCAGTAAAGTATTTTTTGTAAAAGGGAATTTACAAATCCTGGCTATGAATACAATTAATGTTAAAAGTTTTTTAAACCTGCGTGTAATGATGAGTACTGCCAGGCGAGTGGAATTTGTTATTTATAATGCTGCCGGGTATTTACAGAAAAAAATACAAATGGATCTGCAAAAAGGCTCATTGGACCTGCAAATAATGGTTGTTGACCTGCTGCCAGGCAATTATGTATGCTCTATGTTCAGTGAAAATGAAAGGCTGGCTTCATTTAAATTTATTAAGCGCTGATCTTCCGGCTGATCCTTGAAATAGTTTTTGCATACACTTCCAGCTTTTCTTTTTCCTGCTGGATAAACTGGTTATCGTTAAGATTACCGATCACTTTATCCATTTCTTCGGGAGAATTGTACATCATCATCCTGAAAGGATTGGTGTAGTCTTTTTCGCGTGAGTGGAAAATATTATTAACCAGCCAGGTCTTTGTGCCAACACTGGATTGAAGAAGTTTTTTTAGTTCGTCTTTTTTTGAAGTGCTTAGTGTAAATCCCGATACTGCTTTGGCAGCTGCGAGTGCATGTGTTAATTTTTCGTGGGTATAATTATCAGCCTGCTGAACATAAAAAGCATGAATGTCCTCCCATGTTTTTAGTTTACCAGATTTAACCTGCTTTTGCATTTTTTCCAGCTCAGTTACACGGATCAACTGCCCCCCGATATTTTTCCATTCTGAAAGAGTTGGTTTTGCAGGCAGGGATTTTATGAACTCGTTGGATGAGTTGAGTTTATTATTTTCGATGTGTGCAACAATCAGGGTGGCAGCGTGATAATTGATCAGTTCTTTAAACAATTGATAACACTGCGGTACTTTAATAAGTTTTGCCTTTCTTTCGGTGTTTTCAAAATTGGGAGTAGTTATTTCCAGCGATTTTAGTGCAGTATCATTGGTTTCAAGCAATTTCTTACCAATAACTGCAGCATCTGTTTCTTTAGTAGAAGGGTTGACCCTTAGCCAGGCTTCTCCCGCTAATTGTTCAAATAATTTCAGAGCGCTGATCATTTCATTGATCGTATCAGGAGCAAGAAAATCAGTTTCTATCAGTTGTTTTTTTTCTGTGCGTTTGTCGCGATCGGTATATTTCCATGAATTACGGGCCAGTGCATACATATTATACATGAACCAGTAACCAGGCATCACGATCAACTGGTCGTGGGTTATATCGTTATGGACCAGCGAAAAAGGTACAGGAATATTTAATTCAGCAGGGAAATCGCCTTTGGCTATAATAGTGAAGGAGGCAAATTTTGAATTATGTTTCAGGCTTACGCATAAGCCGGGCCAGAACCCCCGGTTAGCCAGCAATTCACCATCGGGGCTGCGTGAATTGTGGTTGGAACCTATGGTGGCTCCTGCGGCAATATTCGATTGTCCCTCCATCAACGCGGCACATAAAAATGAATTATTATGATGTTGTTCGTGGAAAGGAAATATTAGGGAATTCAGGACCTCGCAGCAGGAGATCGTTGCATTGTTGCCTAAATAAGAGTTGATCAGCCTTGCACCATATTTCAACTGGGAGTGCGAAGCCATATAAAACCTTACTGCTTTTACGCCGTAGAATATTTTGCAGCCATGATCAATAATTCCATTGACGATTTCACAACCTTCTCCTATTTGTGAGGTGGCATCGGCTGAAGAGTTAACTGTAAGATTTTTTAGTTTATTGGCTCCTTTCAGATATGCATCGGTGCCGATATTTACGTCTTTAATTATTTTACAGTTTTTAATAACTGTTCTGTCGCCTACGGTTCCATAATACCCCCGGTGTGAATCAAATTTTTTTACAGTAAATTCTTTGAATTTATCCTGCATGGCTTCGTCATCGCGGTATTGTGTCCATAAATAAGCATCTCCCGGGAGCATGCCATCGAACGGGATTATTTTTCTGCCACCGTTCTCATTACATACTTCCAGCCATATTCTTAGTTTCTCTGCTTCACCATTTTTTACCACACCATTTCCGAATTTTGCGTAAGCGGTGGTGGCAAGCTCATTTACATTTACAATAATTACTTCATTGCCGATAATGTAATGCGAGATATAATTAACATTGTCGATCACTACATTATCACCGAAATCGCAACTGATAATCGTGCTGTTATATAACCCAACCGGGCGACGCAGATTTTTAAATTCCAGGTAAAATGGCTCAAGTTTACCAATACGTACCAGTCCATAGAATTTACAGTTGTTAACCTGCTCGGGATTAAATGCATTGGAAACAAGAATATGGTTCCAGTTGTCTGAAGTATTGTGATTACGAACGAGCACCTCTATTTCGTAAGCAGTTAGTTCACGATAATCAATACCATTATGATTCTGCCTGTTGCGGAGATAATATTCATCCTTCCCTGCGGGAAGGAAGCCCTGCTGAATAAAATTATATCCCAGAGACGTAACAGGGTTTTTCTTGATATCGTTCATGGATTTAAATTAGGCTATTCTACGGTAACACTTTTTGCAAGGTTACGGGGTTTGTCAACATCCAGCCCTTTTGCAATACCCACATGGTATGCGAGTAATTGTAAAGGAACAGTACTTAATATCGGCGCCACCAGTTCATCTGCTTCCGGTACTTCAATCACATCATCTGCCAGTTCGGTAATTACTGAATCGCCGGCAGTAATCACTGCAATTACTTTCCCTTTACGTGCCTTGATCTCCTGGATATTGCTCACGATCTTTTCATGGTAAGAATCTTTTGTGGCAACTATTACTACGGGCAATGTTTCGTCTACCAGTGCAATAGGGCCATGTTTCATTTCCGCAGCAGGATATCCTTCTGCATGTATGTAAGAAATTTCTTTCAGCTTTAATGCTCCTTCAAGCGCTACGGGGAAATTATATCCTCTTCCCAGGAACAATGCATTATGAGCGCCACTGTATTTAACTGCCAGTTTTTTAATGGCCTCGTTGGATTCCAGCAACGTTTTTACTTTCTCTGAAATGTCGTTTAATTCATTGAGCAAATGCAGGAATCTTTTCTGATCGATGGAGCCTTTTTCTTTTGCGACCTGTAATGCGATCATTGTCAGCACTGCTAACTGTGCGGTAAATGCTTTTGTACTGGCCACTCCTATTTCGGGGCCGGCGTGCGTATAAGCGCCTGCATGCGAAGCGCGGGCAATAGAAGAGCCCACAACATTCACAATACCAAATATAAATGCACCCTGTTGTTTGGCTGTTTCAATAGCAACAAGTGTATCTGCCGTTTCACCACTCTGAGATATAGCGAATATCACATCGCCTTTATTAACGATGGGATTCCGGTATCGAAATTCCGATGCATATTCCACTTCAACAGGAATGCGACATAATTCTTCAATAATATATTCAGCAATTAATCCTGCGTGCCAGCTTGTGCCACAGGCAAGAATAATAAACCTGTTGGCATTTTTTAATTGTTCAATATTTTTATCGATACCAGACATCCTGATATATCCTGCTTTTGCATCCATTCTTCCTCTCAAACAATCGAAAATAGTATCTGGCTGTTCGAATATTTCTTTCAGCATAAAATGATCGTATCCCCCTTTTTCTATTGCAGCAAGCTCCATATCGAGCTTCTGAATAAATGGAGTGATCGTTTCATTGCCGAGATTTTTTAATATTAATTCATCGGGTTTGATGATCGCTACTTCATAATCATTTACATACACCACTTCTTTAGTGTATTCAATAATAGGAGAAGCATCTGATGCAAGAAAATGTTCATCTTTCCCTATACCAATTACCAACGGACTTCCTTTACGCGCCGCAATTAATGTATCGGGATTATCCTGGTCAATTAATACAATTACATAAGCGCCCACCACACGCTTTAATGCAATGCGTACCGCTTCTTCCAGACTAACTTTATTATTTAACTGGATATCTTCAATAAACTTTAATAATACTTCCGTATCTGTATCACTGCTGAAAGTGTAACCTTTATTCAGCAATTCATGTTTAAGGAGATTATAGTTTTCGATGATACCATTATGGATCATCGCCAGTTTGCCATTTTTAGAAATGTGTGGATGTGCATTTCTATCACTTGGTTCACCATGTGTGGCCCAGCGTGTATGACCAATACCGCTGTTTGAATGAGTGTCTTTACCAATTAAAGATTCTTCGAGTTCTGCGACCTTTCCTTTTTTCTTATATACCTGGAGGCCTTTATTAAGCAGTGCGACGCCAGAGCTGTCATAACCTCTGTATTCCAGTCTTTTCAATCCTTTTAAAATGACCGGGTATGCTTCCCTCTTTCCGATATAGGCAACAATTCCGCACATATGATTTTATATTATAATTTTAGATGAAGGCACAAAATTAACGCTAAGAAACTCAAAATTAATAAACTATACAAGGCTTAACGTAATATTTCACTCATCAGTATAAAGGCAAGTGAGAAATAAATAATGAGCCCTGTAACGTCTACAAGGGTGGCTACAAAAGGAGCGGAGGAGGTCGCCGGATCGGCTCCTAATTTCTTAAGGAGAAGGGGAAGCATGGAGCCCGCTAATGTTCCCCATAGCACAACACCTATAAGTGATAAGCCAACTGTAAAGGCTACAAGAGTAGTATGGTCGCCATAGGTGTGGAAAAATGAATCCCAGACAATTATCCGGAAAAAGCCGATAAGCCCAAGCACAGTGCCCAGCATAAGTCCCGAAAGAATTTCCCTGCGCAACACTTTCCACCAGTCGGCGATCTTTATTTCGCCTACAGCCATGGCCTGGATGATCAGGGTTGAAGCCTGTGAGCCGCTGTTTCCGCCACTGGAAATGATCAATGGTACAAACAGCGCCAAAACAACGGCTTTGGCAATTTCATCTTCAAAATACCCCATGGCTGTGGCAGTGAGCATTTCACCTAAAAAGAGGACGATCAGCCAGACTACCCGTTTCTTAAACAGTTTAAGCAATGGTATTTCGAGATAGGGCTCGTCGAGAGCTTCGGTACCTCCGAATTTCTGCATGTCTTCACTAAACTCTTCATTGGCTACCCATAACACGTCATCGATCGTTACAATACCCAATAAGATATTTTTATCGTCCACTACCGGCAGGGCCACCCGGTTATTCATTTTAAATATCTGGTTGGCCACTTCCTGTTCGTCGGTCACTTTTAAAGTAATGAAGCGGTTATCGATGATATCACCCACATGTTTAGAAGGATCGGCCAGTAATATTTCTCTTATCCTGATATCGTCCACAAATTCACCTTTATCATTCACCACGTAGATCACGTCGATGGTTTCGCTGTGTTTTCCTTCTTTGCGGATATGGTCGAGCACTTCCTGCATGGTCCAGTCGACCTGTGCCGCGATATAATCGGGTGTCATCAACCTTCCTACACTTCCTTCGGGGTAACCTAATAATGACAGTGTGATTTTTCTTTCTTCGGGATCGAGCAGCCTGATCAGTTCCTTTACTACCTCGCTGGGTAATTCTTCTAAAAATGCGGTACGGTCATCGGCAGGGAGTTGGTTAAGGAGTTCAGCAGTTTTATAGGCGGGGAGGTTCTGTATAATTGTTTTCTGGGTGGAGAAATCGAGGATTTTAAAGACACTGGAGGCCCGGTGAATGCTCATGTTGCTTACGATCTTCGCGGCATAGTCAGAAAGCTCGTCGATAAGGAAGGCTACATCGCTGATATTCTGTTGATTCAGAAATTCGCGTGTCTCCAGAACATCGTCCTTGCTGAGCATATTAAGGAACCGGTCCTTTATATTTTCCTGGTCTGTTTCCAATATCATCGGTCAAATTTGTCTGCTATTAATATTCCATCCCTTACACTTGTGTTAACCGTTCCACACATATGCTTATGGGCGGCTCATGGCCAAATTTACTATCTATATTGCAGCATGTTTCTATTATTATCATGCCTATATATATCGCGGACAAAAAAAATGGGGAATGGTGTATTTACATCAGCTTCTATAAAAGCAGGAACTATTGTGGAGGTTAGCCCGGTGATTGTAATGGATAAGAATGAAAGACTGTTGCTTGATCAGACATTACTCCACGATTATATATTTGAATGGGGGGATCGTAAAAAACAATGCTGTATGGCGATGGGGTACGTTCCTGTTTATAATCATTCGTATAATTCCAACTGCGAATATGAAATGGAGTTCGATCAGGGCCAGATAAGAATTACGGCTGTTAAGAACATCAAAAAAGGAGAGGAGTTATTTATAAATTATAATGGGAATTATAATAATGCGAATCCGCTGTGGTTCGATGCGATTTAATTGGTAATGACTCATTTTGAATTGAAAACAAAAAGATAAATTGAAAACAGAAATCCGACCCTCCCACTTTGAAAAATGGGGCGAAACTTCGCACGCCCCCCTTTTTCAAAGGGGGAGGGTCGGATTCAAAATGAGTCATTTACTATTTAGTCGTTCGCAAACTGCTTACGGATCACGTTAAGCGCTCCGCCTGCTTTGAACCATTCAATCTGTTGTTTGTTGTAAGTATGATTAAGTTTTACGCTGGTAGTGCTGCCATCTTTATGATGAAGCACCATTGTTAATTGTTTGCCGGGCGCGAAAGATGTCAGCCCGTCAATATCAATTATATCATCTTCCTGCACTTTATCATAATCTTCTTTGTCGACGAAAGTAAGCGCCAGCATTCCCTGTTTTTTCAGGTTGGTTTCATGGATACGCGCAAAGCTTCTTACAATAATAGCTCTTACACCAAGGTGACGAGGTTCCATAGCCGCATGTTCTCTTGAAGAACCTTCACCATAATTCTCATCACCAATAACCACTGTTCCGATTCCTGCTGCTTTATATGCGCGTTGTGTGGCAGGAACAGGTCCGTATTCACCGGTTAACTGGTTCTTTACATTGTCGGTTTTTTCATTGTAGAAATTAATTGCACCGATCAACATATTATTGGAAATATTATCGAGATGACCACGGAATTTTAACCATGGGCCTGCCATCGAAATATGATCCGTTGTACATTTTCCTTTTGCCTTGATTAATAATTTTAGTCCTTTCAGATCAGTTCCTTCCCATCCGGCAAATGGATATAATAATTGCAGACGGTTGGAATCAGGAAGAACATTTACTTCTACATTGCTTCCATCAACTGCCGGCGCCTGGTAGCCTGCATCTTCCACTGCAAATCCTGTTGGCGGTAATTCAACACCAACGGGCTCATCGAGCTTTACCTCTTCACCGTTTTCATTTTTCAATTTATCGGTGAGTGGATTAAATGTGAGATCTCCTGCAATTGCAAATGCAGTAACAATTTCAGGGGAAGCAACGAATGCATGTGTTGATGCTAATCCATCATTACGTTTTGCAAAATTCCTGTTGAAAGAAGTGATAATAGAGTTTTTTCTATTGGGGTCATCGATATGTCGTGCCCATTGCCCAATACATGGTCCACAGGCATTTGCGAGCACTACTCCACCCATATTATCGAAGGTCTTTAACAAGCCATCTTTTTCAATTGTATAACGAACCAGTTCACTACCTGGCGTAATAGTGAATTCAGCGCGTGTTTTGAGGTTTTTTGTTACAGCCTGTTTTGCAACTGAAGCAGAGCGGCTGATATCTTCGTAAGAAGAGTTTGTGCATGAGCCGATCAATGCCACTTCTAATTTTTCGGGCCATTTATTAGTGCGAACCGCATCAGCGAATTTGCTTATTGGCCATGCGAGATCCGGTGTGAACGGACCATTTACATGTGGCTCGAGTTCATTTAAATTTATTTCAATTAACTGGTCGTAATATTTTTCCGGGTTGTCATATACTTCCTGGTCGGGACGTAAATGTTCACGAACGCCATCTGCTAATGATGCTACATCTTCGCGGCTTGTTGCACGGAGATATTGCGCCATCTTTTCGTCGTAAGCAAACAATGAACAGGTAGCGCCGATCTCAGCGCCCATGTTACAGATAGTTGCTTTACCTGTAGCAGACAAGCTATCAGCGCCTTCGCCGAAATATTCAACTATGGCACCGGTACCGCCTTTTACAGTGAGGATACCTGCCACTCTTAAGATGATGTCTTTTGCTGATGTCCAGCCGCTCATCCGGCCGGTAAGTTTAATGCCGATGAGTTTAGGCATTTTAAGTTCCCATGGAAGACCGGCCATTACATCCACTGCATCTGCACCACCAACACCAATGGCGATCATTCCTAATCCACCTGCGTTAGGGGTGTGGCTATCCGTTCCGATCATCATACCTCCGGGGAAGGCATAGTTTTCGAGTACTACCTGGTGAATAATACCTGCTCCTGGTTTCCAGAAACCAATTCCGTATTTATTAGAGATAGAAGATAAAAAGGAGAATACTTCGCTATTGATATCTATGGCTGTGGCGAGGTCCGTTTTAGCGCCGGATTTTGCCTGGATCAGGTGATCGCAGTGAACAGTGGAAGGAACAGCTACTTTAGCCCGTCCGCAGGTCATGAACTGGAGCAGTGCCATTTGAGCGGTTGCATCCTGCATGGCTACCCTGTCGGGAGCAAAATCCACGTAATCTTTACCCCTGGTATATGCTTCAGCAGCGGGTTTGTACAAGTGGCTGTAAAGAATCTTTTCGGCCAATGTGAGCGCTTTTCCCGTCAGTTTTCGCCCTTCTTCAATTTTCCCGGGCATTCTTTCATAAACCTTCCTGATTAATTCCAAGTCAAAAGCCATCTATCTGATATTTTAATAAAGTGTTCGAATTTTGTGCAAATTTACCACAAAATCAACGGATTTGCTAACTGATTATGATTGAATGCCTACTCTCCTTTGAAAAAGGGGGT
>CAYLVR010000104.1:0-12055 GCA_964387165.1 uncultured Chitinophagaceae bacterium
TAAACGGATGAATAAAACAATTGTTCTGATAGCCTGTTTCGTTGCTGTTTTTTTTACAGGATGTACATCCGATGAATCTTCTAAGCCTGATGCCGTTATTGGAGTTTCTATGCTGAGTTTACAAAACGAATTTGTTGTAAATCTGAAAGATGAATTACTCAAAGCCGCAAAAGAAAAAAATATCAAACTTATTATTAACGATGCACAGCGTTCTGCTGAAAAGCAAGTGCAACAGGTAGAAAGCTTTATTGTACAGGGGGTTGACGCTATAATCTTAAACCCATGTGAAGTGGAAGCCAGTTCTCCCGCGGTCGACAGGGCCAGGGCCGCTAACATTCCGATAATAAATGTTAACTCTGAAACCAGTTCTCATCCTGATGCTTTTGTTGGATCGAAAGATGAGGAAGCAGGGAAAATAGCTATTGATTATATAGCTAAAGTTATTGGTCAGGCGGGTAATATTGCTATTATGGAAGGATATATAGGACAGGCCGCGCAAATTAAACGCCAGGCAGGAGCTAAGGATGCACTCTTAAATTATCCCGGTATCAAAGTAGTAGCCGATCAGACTGCCGAATGGGACCGCGCAAAGGGAATGTCTATTATGGAAAACTGGATACAGGTGCACGGTAAATCCCTTAATGGTGTATTCGCACAGAACGATGAAATGGCTATGGGGGCATTGCAGGCGATTGAACAAGCGGGGATTAAAGATAGAATCGTTCTGGTGGGTATAGATGCGATAGATGATGCACGACAGGCAGTCGGGCAAGGCCGACTCAATGCGACAGTGTACCAGGATGCAAGAGGCCAGGCACAAAAAGCCGTTGAAATGGCATATCAATTAATCAAAAAGGATCCATTGGAAGAGAAGGCTATTTATATTCCTTTTAAGCTTGTAACAAAAGATAATATTGAAGAATATCTTTCAGCCCCGTAGGAGCTGCATATTATGCAACATTTTTTATGGTAAAAGTGCAACGTCACTTAAAGAACACAACATCAATCTAAAATAATCTTAGGCGAACGACTGCGGGATTTAGCTTACCGGGATAAAAATCCATTTAATGTACCACCAAGAATTGCGAGTTTATCACCTTCACTGATAAAAGTGAAATGTTTCCTGAATGCTTCAAGGGATTGTTGATAGGTCATGAAAAAATTAACTACGGGATAATCTGATCCCCATACCATACGAGTGCCATACTTCTCATAACAGGCTTTATATATCCAATGAGTATCATTATAAGGATATTCGTATTTTTTGTCTTTATCACTAAGATATGCGAATCCCGATAGTTTAAGGCAGATATTGGGATGTTCACTGGATAAAAGTACTTCATTAAGTTTCTCCTTGGCATCTGCACCATAAGCTTTTAATCCAGACATATGATGGCAAAGAATAGGCATATCCGGAAACCTTTCAGCGACTTTTCTTAACGCAGGTTGATGTATTGGATAGGGAGCAACACTGAAGATGAGCCCCGCTTTCGAGGCTACAGTTAAGAAATCAATTCCATCTTTACTATTTAACCAACTGGCATCATCTTCTTCCGATAAATAATGCGTAAATCCTTTAGGGTTAAGGCTATTAATTACAGCTTCCAGGCGCTTTGCAGCGCCAGGTTTATGATAGGTTGCTGACCATGCGGAATCAACATCGGCAAACTGATGTAGCCTGCCGGTGTATTTTTTAACAGCATCAGCTACATATTCATTATTGGAGGGATTGTGATCTATTTGTGCCGAGACAATTGTGGCCTGGTCAATTCCATAAATATCCATTTGATGAATTAGCTGCTCAACAGTGCCATGGCTTTTAGGATCGGGAACAGCAGGAGTATATGGCCAGTAATCCCAGGCATGACAATGCGAATCTATGATCAATGATTTATTTGCAGATGCCTTTGCATTGATTCCAAAGCAAAGCGTGCCTGCGCTGCCTATCGCAACGCTTTTTACAAATTTTCGACGTGAAATATACATGGCAGATTATTATCAGTGTATGCAAAATAGTCTTTTTCTGTTTACCTTTTCACAGTACCGGACGGTCATTCCCAAAAATGAGATTATATTTATCGATCAATAAATAAAAGATGAAAATAGTAGTACTGGATGGTTATACATTAAATCCCGGCGATCTTTCATGGGATGAATTGAGTAATATGGGCGAGTTAACAGTTCATGATAGAACTCCACCAGCCGAAATTGTTGAAAGAGCAAAGGATGCTGAAGTTGTCTTTACTAATAAAGCCCCTGTCAGTAAAGAAACGATCAATCAGCTTGATAAATTAAAATATATTGGGGTAATGGCTACGGGGTATAATATTATAGATATACAGACTGCCAAACAAAAGAATATAATTGTATCGAATGTTCCCGGTTATAGCACTGATTCTGTTGCCCAGCTTTGTTTTGCATTATTACTTGAACTGACTTATCACGTTCAGCGGCACAGCGACGCTGTACAGGAAGGAAAATGGGCGCGTTCCGCAGATTTTTGTTTCTGGGACTTTCCATTAATAGAGCTTGCAGGAAAATCAATTGGGATCATTGGTTTTGGTACTATAGGACAGCGGGTAGCAGATATCGCAACTGCATTCGGAATAAATATTATTGCACAAAGCAGAACAAAAACCGATCAGTCGAACCGCAGGAATTTTAAATGGGCGGAATTGGAAGAATTATTACGCGAATCTGATGTGATTAGTATTCATTGCCCATTAACTCCTGAAACAAAAGAAATGATCAATGAGAGAACCCTGAGTTTAATGAAGAGCTCTGCATTTTTAATTAATACTTCCAGAGGGCCTATTATTAATGATCATCATCTCGCTAATGCTTTAAATAAAGGAGTAATTGCCGGTGCCGGAATTGATGTGCTTTCAACGGAGCCCCCTAATGCTGATAACCCGTTGTTTGTTGCAAAAAACTGTTTGATTACACCACACATTGGGTGGGCAACAAAAGAAGCGCGCAGCAGGTTAATGAATATTACAATAAATAATTTAAAGTCGTTTATAAATGGTGAACCGGTAAATGTGGTAAATAAATAATTGTTTAATACCCCTTTTGTTTGTCAACAATATTTAATAAGGGTTCGCCAATTGTATAACGTTTTAAATTTTCAATAACAAGACTGATCATTCTTTCAAACCTGCTATCGGCAATAGCAGAATTATGACCGGTAATTACAAGGTTAGGGCAGTTCCATAATCCACTGCTCGCCGGCAATGGCTCAGGACTAGCTACATCCAGGCCGGCGCCACGAATCTTTTTATTTTTCAATGCATTAATTAATGCATCTTGTTTTACTAATCCTCCTCTTGAAACATTAATAAAATAACTGCCAGGTTTCATCTTATTAAATACCTCTTCGTTAAACATTTCTTTTGTTCTGATAGTAAGTGGGGCCGCGCTCATTAATACATCTACCTGGGGCACCATCTCCATAAACCATGATGGATCGTGTAATTCTGCAACAAATTCAGGTTTGTGAATGGGTTTTGCATCGGTAGCAAAAACTTTCATGTTAAATCCATAATGTAATCTTCGCGCGGTTTCTGATCCTATTCCACCCATTCCAACAATCCCTATTGTTTTATTATACAGGTCGTCTAATATTATATCAGGTGGTGGCGTTCCATTCCATATTTTATTATTAAAGTTGGGAATGGCGAATTGAATAAGCCCCCTGGTTAAACTTAATAACAAACCTATAGCTGTTTCTGCAATCACAGGCGCAAGGATCCTTTGCATATTAGTGATCACAACCGGATGGACGATTATTTCTTTTGGCATCCATTCAACCCCTGCGCCATAGAGTTGCACCCATTTCAGGTTTTTTGTTCTGGCAAGCATTTGGGTGTTGATACCGCCAATAATTACTTCGGCATCTTCCAGGATGGATTGGTTGGTATCTTTTAATTGCAGGAGCTCGATGTTTTCAGAAACGGCCCTGATGCGTTCCATATCCTGAGATGAAAGTCCCGTTACGCTTACCACTTTGATCTTACGTAAAGGCGAAAGGTTTACCGGCACACTCGCTGCCAGGGTTTGGAAAGGGTTAATTGTTGTGGCTGCCCCAGTAACAGCTACGGCACCCAGGAAATCCCGACGGGAGAAATTTGAACCGGACATGACAATGAATTTCCTTTAAATTAAGAATAAAAGCTGGCCTTATCGGCAGTTTTGCCCCTGCCGCAATGAATATTTTCTTATTTATACTTTTTTGTATAGATAGATTCTTACCTTTGCAAAATGAAGACAGAACTTTATCAGCCCGGGAAGAACGTGGATGAAGGGTTGAGTACGATTGAGCAGCAGGTGCTGGGCGAATATAAATACGGATTCGTTACTGATATTGAATCTGATACTGCACCGAAAGGACTAAGTGAGGACATTGTCCGATTTATTTCTGCCAAAAAAAATGAACCGGCATGGATGCTCGACTGGCGCCTGAAAGCCTATCGCCACTGGTTGAATATGGAAGAACCAAAATGGGCGAATATTAAGTACCAACCAATTAACTACCAGGAAATTATTTACTATTCTGCTCCAAAACAGAAAGTAAATCTGAATAGCCTGGACGAAGTTGATCCCGAATTAAGAAAAACCTTTGAAAAGCTGGGTATATCGCTTGAGGAACAAAAACGTCTCAGTGGTGTGGCCGTTGATGCCGTAATCGATAGCGTTTCTATAGCTACCACTTTTAAGACGCAACTGGCCGAACTCGGAATTATCTTTTGTTCGATGAGTGAAGCTATCCAGGAACATCCCGAATTAATTAAAGAATACCTGGGTTCCGTAGTTCCTATCACCGATAATTATTTTTCTGCACTTAACGCTGCAGTATTCAGTGACGGATCATTCTGTTTTATTCCAAAAGGTGTTCGTTGTCCTATGGAGCTTTCTACCTATTTCCGTATCAATGCCGAAAATACCGGCCAGTTCGAAAGAACATTGATTGTTGCAGAAGCGGGAAGTTATGTGAGTTATCTGGAAGGATGTACAGCGCCGATGCGTGATGAAAATCAATTGCATGCGGCGGTAGTTGAATTGATTGCACTCGATAATGCAGAAATAAAATATTCCACTGTACAGAACTGGTACCCCGGAGATAAAGAAGGTAACGGAGGTATTTATAATTTCGTAACCAAACGTGGTATCTGTAAAGGAGTGAATTCAAAAATATCCTGGACGCAGGTAGAAACAGGTTCTGCTATTACCTGGAAATATCCAAGCGTAATATTAAAAGGTGATAATTCAACAGGAGAATTTTATTCTGTTGCTGTAACCAATAATCATCAGCAGGCCGATACCGGTACTAAAATGATGCATCTCGGAAAAAACACCAAGAGCAGAATAGTATCGAAAGGTATCTCTGCCGGTGTAAGCAACAATAGTTACAGGGGGCTGGTACACGTCAGTAAAAAAGCAGAGAACGCACGTAATTTCTCACAGTGTGATTCTTTGTTACTCGGCGATAAGTGCGGGGCACATACTTTTCCATATATAGAAGTAAAAAATAACTCTGCCATTGTTGAGCACGAAGCCACTACTTCAAAAATTGGTGAGGATCAGATATTTTATTGTAACCAGCGTGGTATCGATACCGAAACTGCAGTTGCATTAATAATTAATGGATTTGCTAAAGAAGTAATGAACCAGTTGCCAATGGAATTCGCAGTTGAGGCGCAGAAACTGCTTTCTGTAAGTCTTGAAGGAAGCGTTGGATAATTAATGATCATAAATATTCGGTATAATTATGTTGAAGATTTCAAACCTGCATGCACAGATAGAGGATAAAAAAATATTAAAGGGAATTAACCTTGAAATAAAACCAGGAGAAGTGCATGCTATTATGGGCCCAAACGGATCAGGCAAAAGCACACTGGCCTCCGTACTTGCGGGACGTGAAAATTATGAAGTAACAGAAGGCTCTGCAGAATTTTTAGGGAAAGATCTTTTAGAACTTTCTCCGGAAGACAGGGCAGGAGAAGGACTGTTCCTGGGATTTCAATACCCAATTGAAATTGCAGGATTAACTACCACGAATTTTATTAAAACAGCGCTTAACCAGATAAGAAAATACCGCGGGCAGGAAGCGCTTGATGCTGTTCAGTTCTTAAAACTGATGAAAGAAAAAATGACATTGATGAATATGGATCAGTCTTTACTGAGCCGCTCATTAAATGAGGGATTTTCTGGTGGAGAAAAGAAACGCAATGAGATATTCCAGATGGCGATGTTACAACCAAAGCTTGCTATTCTTGATGAAACAGATTCAGGATTGGATATCGATGCGATTCGTATAGTAGCGAATGGTGTTAACCAGTTACGTAATCAGGATAATGCAGTATTACTTGTTACCCACTACCAGCGTTTGCTCGATTATATTATCCCTGATTTTGTACATGTATTATATAATGGAAGAATTGTGAAGTCAGGGCCGAAAGAACTGGCATTAGAGCTCGAAGAAAGAGGATATGATTTTATTAAAAATGAAGTGAACGAAGGTCAGGAAGCATAAAAGTATCTCATGAATACAATCGACAATATTAAAGAAAGATTCAAACAGCAGGCAGCCCTGAATGGTAGCAATATATTAACTGCTGTGGGACAAAAAGCATTTGATGTGTTTAACAACACAGGAATTCCTACAGCAAGAAATGAAGAGTGGAAATATACGCGCATTAGCGGGGCCTTTAACAAGGAATTTACATTAACTCCTGCTACAAGTATTACTGCTGATGAATTAAATGCAATACGTTTACCAGGTTGCGAACAGGCGAATGAACTGGTATTTATTAACGGTTTATATTCCGCATCCTTATCGAATATACGATCTGCATCGCTTAATTTGCTTCCATTAAAAGAAGCCGCAACTGAGTATGCAGATATTATTTCAAAACATCTCGGGCATAGCAGTAAATATCTGGGGGACGGTATTCATGCGTTAAATACTGCTTTTGTTAAGGAGGGTATTTTTATTGGTGTGAAAAAAGGAAAGATTGTTGAACACCCGGTATATATCTATAATATTACCGATGCCCGTAATGAAAATATATTTTCACAGCCACGTACATTTTTTAATATAGCAGAAAATGCACAGATACAGATCGTTGAAAAATATACAACGCTGGGAATGTCTGAAAGTTTTACCAACCAGGTAATGGAGATCGTTGTAGAAAAAGCAGCGGTGGTTGAATACTATAAGATACAGGACGATTCTGCACATACTAATGCAGTGAGCACCACACATTTCAGGCAGATTGGAAAAAGTGTCATAAATGCAGTAACTATTACTTTAGATGGTGGTATTGTTCGCAATAATTTGACCATTGCAATGGAAGCAGAGCGCAGCGAATCGAATTTGTTTGGATTGTATTTTGTTAAGGGTCAATCGCATATCGACAATCATACTGTCGTTGATAATGTGAAACCTAACTGCCTGAGTAATGAATTATATAAAGGCATTATAGACGATAAGGGCACAGCGGTATTTAACGGTAAAATATTTGTTGAATCGCAGGCGCAGAAAACGAATGCATTTCAATCGAACAAAAATATTTTATTATCGAATGATGCCTCTGTAAACACCAAACCCCAGCTCGAAATTTATGCTGATGATGTAAAATGCTCACATGGTTGTACTATCGGTAAGCTGGATGAAGAAGGACTATTCTACCTGCAGTCAAGAGGTATCAGCAAAAAGATAGCACGTTCTTTATTGGTACACGCGTTTGCTGTCGATATCCTTGACCATATCAAGCCCGAACCTATTCGTAACTATGTTGATCGGTTAATTTCTGAACGACTGGAATTTGACATATCATGAGTGAAACAGCTACTATAAAAAAAAGTTTTGATGTGTATGAGCTGCGCAGGCAGTTCCCCGCACTCAACCGGGAGGTGAAAGGAAAACCATTAGTATATTTCGATAATGCAGCCACCATGCAGAAACCGCAGGTGGTTATTGACGCACTGGTTAAATATTATTCGGAGTACAATGCAAATATTCATCGTGGTATTCACACACTGGCTGAAGAAGCTACGGCCGCTTTTGAATCCACCCGCGATGCGGTAAAAGAATTTATTAATGCCGGTAGCAGGGAGCAGATTATTTTTACCGGTGGTACTACCGAAGGTATTAACCTGGTTGCACAAACCTGGGGGCGACAGAACATAAAAGCAGGTGATGAAATCATTATCTCCAATATGGAACATCATTCCAATATTGTTCCCTGGTATATATTGTGTGAAGAGAAAGGTGCGGTGTTAAAAGTAATTCCTATTACTGAAGATGGCGAATTAATTATAGAAGAATTTGAGAAACTGCTGAGCGATAAAACTAAATTAGTTTCGGTAGTGCATGCCTCGAATGCATTAGGCACAATTAATCCTGTCAAGAAAATTATTGATCTGGCCCATAAAGCAGGTGCAGTAGTAATGATAGATGGTGCGCAATCAACCGTACATCTTGATATTGATGTGCAGGATCTGGATTGCGATTTTTTTGCTTTTTCTTCCCATAAAATATATGGGCCCACTGGTATTGGTGTATTATATGGCAAAAGGGATTTACTGGAATCAATGCCTGTTTACCAGGGTGGAGGAGAAATGATTAAGGACGTGAATTTTAAGAATATTATTTATAATGATCTTCCTTATAAATATGAGGCAGGTACACCGAATATTGCAGATGCCGTTGCATTTAAATCGGCCCTGGAATTTACAACACGTGCAGGTAAGGAAAACATCCACAGGCACGAGAATGAATTGCTTGTGTACGCTACAGATCAGCTTCAGCAATTGCCAGGATTGCGAATCATTGGTAAAGCAAAAAATAAGGTGAGCCTTGTTTCATTCGTCATCGATAAAATACACCCCCAGGATATTGGTATCTTATTAGACAATAAGGGTGTTGCCGTTCGTACTGGTCACCACTGCGCGCAGCCATTAATGGATGGGTATTGTATTCCGGGAACAATCCGCGCATCCTTTGCAGCGTATAACACCAAAGAAGAAATTGATGTGATGGTTGATGGGCTGGAGCGTGCCATTAAAATGTTATCATAATATGAACGAAAGGCCATCCATAGAATATATAGAAAAAGAAATTGTTGAAGAATTTTCGTTATTCGAAAACTGGGATGATAAATATGAGTATATTATTGATCTTGGAAAAAAACTGGAGCCGTTAGAGGATCAGCATAAAACAAATGATAATAAAGTTCGCGGTTGCCAGTCTACAGTTTGGCTCATTGCAGACTATGAAGATGGGAGGATATATTATAAAGCCGAGAGCGACGCGATCATTGTAAAAGGGTTAATTAGTATGCTAATACGCGTATTATCGGGACAAAAAGCTGATGATATAGTAAGTGCAAAACTGGATTTTATAAAAGATATCGGGATGATGTCGCATCTGGCGCAAACCCGTTCGAATGGATTGCTGGCGATGGTGAAGCAGATGAAAAATTATGCGTTAGCATATAAGATAAAACAAGTGCAATAGTTTTTGAGCAAGAGAACTTTTAAACTTGTCCAGTAGGAGCGATATGTCTGTAACAAACAATATTTTTAAACCGTCCCATAGGGCGAACGTAAGATGTATGGAAACAGAAATATTAAAAGAAAAAGTGATAGAGGCGTTGAAATCTATTTTCGACCCAGAAATTCCTGTAAATATTTATGACCTGGGATTGATATACGAAGTGGAGATATTGCCGATGAATAATGTGCAGATTGTGATGACGTTAACGGCACCAAGTTGCCCGGCTGCGCAGTCGCTGCCAGTAGAGGTGGACCAGAAAGTAAGAGAAATTAAAGGTATTAATGATGTTCATGTATCTGTTACCTGGAACCCGCCATGGAACAAGAGTATGATGTCGGAAGTTGCACAACTTGAATTGGGTTGGTTGTAAAAAATAAATAATGAAGATTACTGCACAAGAAGAATATGGTTTACGGATACTGCTACGTATAGCAGGCTGCGCCGATAATAACGGCATGAGCATTCCACAGATCAGCGATGCAGAAGGCATCAGCAGCCATTATGTGGCCAAGCTAACTCGTGTGCTGCGTATGTCTGGTTTTATTAACAGTACCCCGGGGTATAAAGGCGGTTATGTACTTGCCCGTTCCTCGAGGGATATTATCATTAATGATGTTTTAAAGGCTCTTGGTGGTTCTTTATTTGATGAAGGTTTCTGTGGCTCGCATGGCGGCATATTAAAATTATGCACCCATTCTGTTGATTGCTCATCGCGATCTCTCTGGCAGATGACTCAATTCATTATTGACCAATTCCTTAACAGGGTCACTCTCTACGACCTGGTAAATCCGGAAGAAACGTCTGCAAGAATGCTTGAAGAGCTTCTTGAAAACAGCACCCGCTAAAAACATCCACTTTGTCTCCCATATGCGCGACAAAACCTGCTATTTCACAGTGCAGGCAGCGCCTCTGAATTGATTTCTCCATTCTTTAAGCAGGCCGAAAATTAATGAGTGCAGGATCCGCCTAATCCTCTTCATTGCCCCCTCCCTATCAACACAGGTAATGGATATAAACAGATACAGGATGCGCCTTGATCAATTTGCTAAAATATTTAGTATATTTGACAAGACCCAGGCATATGTATTTAAACTGTAAGACATTTTTCAGCTTTCGTTATGGGATATTCAGAACAGAAGAGCTGGTGGCTACTGCCGTAGAGAATGGCGCAAAAGCTATAGCCCTGACGAATATTAACTCTACATGTGATGTATGGGAGTTTGTAGATTACTGTAATAAATATCAGGTAAAACCTATTATCGGTGCAGAAATAAGAAATGACGAAGAACTATTATATATTTTATTAGCTGCAAATAACGAAGGTTTTGCCTGGATCAATGCATTTCTCTCCCTGCATGCCATAGAAGAAAAACCATTCCCCAAAAATCATGAAACTCATTTCTTTGATAATATATCTGATGGTTTTGTTATTTATCCCTATGGCAATAAATCTCCCGAAAATTTATTGCCCAACGAACGCATAGGCATACTGCCTTCTGAAATAAATAAATTATTTGGCACAGGTATAAAAGATCATACTGATAAGCTTATAATAAGACAACCTGTTACTTTTAAAAATAAAACGCATCATAACATTCATCGATTATTAAGAGCGATAGATAAAAATGTATTGTTATCCAGGTTGCCTAAGAAATCAGAAGCGCCGATTACAGAAATGTTTATTCAGCCGGAAAAACTGGAGAAATTATTTCAAGACTATCCTTATATTATCGGGAACACAACAGCGATTGTTGATGCATGCAACATACAGATGGATTTTAAAGCCGAAAAGAATAAGGTATCATTTACCGGTTCAAAGGAAGAGGATCGCATCCTACTTGAAAAATTAGCATTTGAAGGGTTGGTTTCCCGTTATGGTGAAAATAAAGTTGCAGAGGAGCGCGTGGCAAGAGAATTAAAGATCATTAATGAAATGGACTTTAATGCGTTCTTTCTGATCACCTGGGATATTATCCGTTATACCCGTTCACGTGGCTTTTATTATGTGGGAAGGGGGAGTGGCGCTAATTCCATTATTGCTTATTGCCTTAGAATAACAGATGTTGATCCAATTGAACTCAATTTATATTTTGAAAGATTTTTAAATCCTGAAAGAAAATCACCCCCCGATTTTGATATTGATTTTTCATGGGCCGATCGTGATGAAGTGATCAGGTATATATTTAATCGTCATGGCAGTAAGTATGTGGCCCTGTTGGGTATGTATCCAACCTTCCAGCGGCGCGCCATTATGCGTGAATTGGGAAAAGTGTTTGGATTGCCCAAAGAAGAAATTGATCGAATGGCTTCAAAAACGACCCTCCCGGAAGATAGTATTCAGCGTATCATATTTCAATATTCAAAACAAATACTCGACTTCCCCAATCATTTATCCATTCATGCCGGAGGTATATTAATTTCAGAAAAACCTATTCATTATTATGCGGCAGTATCGCTTCCCCCAAAGGGATTCCCGACAGTGCAGATGGATATGTT
>CAYLVR010000105.1:0-12017 GCA_964387165.1 uncultured Chitinophagaceae bacterium
CTCTGCCGACGCCATGAAATTCGCGATTTCAGGCGGTGTCACAGAGATAGATGAGTAGATAAACCCGGTCCCCTTCAAGTGAAAGGGCAGGTTCCCAAACTATTTAATAACACAGACGGCCCACCCACTCCATGCACTTAAGCCGAAACTCCAGCGCAGGCAAGGAGGGAGCGAATACATAACTATGCAACGTGACCGGGTGGGTCTACAATAAAGCGAAGAATGAAAAAGTGTGTATTGATAATAACATTATTATGTTTATCCCTTAACTCTTATAGCTGGGGATTTTATGGACATAAACTGATCAACTACCATGCGGTGTTTCTGCTGCCGCCCGAGCTGATCATATTTTATAAGAAGAATATTATCTTTTTAACTGAGCACGCAGTTGATCCCGATAAAAGAAGATACGCGGTTAAAGATGAGGGACCTAAACATTATATAGATATGGACAGATATGGGCCGCCACCCTATAAAGTGCCCCGGAAATGGAAAGATGCCGTAGAAACATTCACTGAGGACAGTTTAAAAGCTAATGGCATTGTTCCCTGGTGGATACAGATAATGCTGGGCCGGTTAACCACAGCTTTTAAGAAGAAAGACCCAGCCAGGATACTGAAACTATCAGCAGAGCTTGGCCATTATATTGCAGACTCGCATGTTCCGCTTCATACTTCCAGCAACCATAATGGGCAATACACGAATCAGAAAGGAATCCATGGGTTTTGGGAATCGCGTGTACCCGAATTATTGGCTGAAAAAGAATGGGACTTCTTCATTGGCAAGGCAGAGTATATACCAAAACCGCTCGATTTCACCTGGGATCGTGTATTTGAAAGCGCAGCGGCAGCAGATTCCGTTCTCTGGCTTGAAAGAAAACTAAACGACAGTTTTCCTTCCGACAGGAAATATGCTTTTGAGAACCGCAACGGTGTAATCGCAAAACAGTATTCTGCTGAATATTCAGTTGCCTATCACCTTATGATGAATAATATGGTGGAGCGAAGGATCAGGCAAAGCATGTACGCAGTGGCCAGCTTCTGGTACACGGCATGGATCAATGCCGGTAAACCCGACCTGGCAAAGCTCTCTGCTGCGAGTTTTTCGGAACAGGAAACTAAAGATTTTGAGGAGTTGAATATTAAATGGAAATCGGAAATAATTAAGGGCAGATCATGCGATTAATGAGTTATGGATCCCCCTTCACAGGTAAGAATTGGCAAATCATGCATTTATTTGATGATTAATTAGCGGCTTGCTAAACCTCACCTGTGAAAGAGTGGTTGGGCGAATGCGAGATCGGGGTGGGTAGCATTTCCTTATCTTTGACACCCAAATCATTTTTTAACGCAAACAACGAATTGTGACGCAGGTGATGCATAACTTCAATAGCGGCCCCAGTGTTTTACCGCAGGAAGTATTTGAAGAAGCCAGTCAGGCAATATTAAATTTCAATAATAGTGGATTATCAATCCTGGAAATAGGACACAGAACGAAGATGTTCCAGTCGGTGCTCGATGAAACTGTTGCATTAATGAAAGAATTAATGCAGCTAGACAGCGACCATGAAGTTTTATTCCTTCATGGAGGGGCTTCCACACAGTTTTTCCAGGTTCCCATGAACCTCTTAAATGATAATGAAATTGCAGCTTACGCTGATACAGGCATTTTTGCTTCAAAAGCTATTAAAGAAGCAAAGCTCTTCGGCCACGTTGAAGTTGTTTGCAGTTCAAAAGCAGACAATTATCATCATCTGCCAAAAGATTTTATTGTTCCTAAAACAGCGAAATATCTTCATATCACTTCAAATAATACTATTTATGGAACACAGTGGCACGATATGACCCCGTTCTATAACGCCGGTGTTCCATTGGTGGCAGATATGAGCAGTGATGTATTGAGCCGGCCGCTCGATTTCAACAAATTCGATCTTATTTATGGCGGCGCACAAAAGAATGTAGGCGCAGCGGGTGCGACTTTTGTTATAGTAAATAAAAATATATTAGGAAAGGTGGATCGCATCATACCCAGTATGCTCGACTATAGAAAACATGTCGAGAACGGTTCAATGCTTAATACTCCTCCTGTGTATGCCATTTATATATGTATGCTCACATTAAGATGGTTAAAAAAGATCGGGGGAATTAAAACAGCGGAGAAACTGAGTAATGAAAAATCAGCATTGTTGTATAAAACAATTGATGAATCTCCTTTGTTTACCGGAACAGTTGCAAAAGAAGACAGGAGCAAAATGAATGTTTGTTTTGTAGCTAACGATGAGAAAATAGAGAAAGAGTTTTTGGAATTATGTTCCAATGAAGGTATGGTGGGCGTTAAGGGCCACCGCAGTGCGGGCGGATTCAGGGCATCACTATATAATGCATTGCCACTCGAAAGTGTTGAGGCACTTTCGGACCTGATGAAAGATTTTGCACAGAAAAAAGCCTAGTGAATCAGGTATTTAACAGAAAATCAAAATAATTAAATGGCCATAGTCAGTCCTTTTAAAGCTTTACGTCCCCAGCCCCAGTTTGCCCCGAAAGTTGCCTCACGTCCTTACGATGTATTAAACAGCAAAGAGGCGAAGGTGGAAGCGCGGGGCAATCCGCATTCTTTTTTACATATCACGAAATCGGAGATAAACCTTCCGGAAGACACCGATATTCATTCAATAGAAGTGTACGAGCAGGCAAAACAAAATCTGAATGCCTTTATTCAGAGGGGAATGCTGTTCCGTGAGGATAAAGCATGTTTTTATATTTACCAGTTAATCATGAATGGCCGCAGTCAAACAGGATTAGTTGGGGTAAGCTCTATTGATGATTACGAAAAAAACATTATCAAAAAACACGAGTTTACAAGACCGGAAAAGGAACAGGATCGTATCAATCATATTAAGACCACTCATGCACAAACGGGGAATGTATTTCTTGCATACAGGAATGTGAATGAAATAGACGAGGTAATCACTAAATGGAAATCAACACACGATCCGGTGTATGATTTTATTGCAGATGATGGTGTGAGTCATGCTATCTGGGTAATTAATTCTGACGAAGTAATTAATAAGCTCACGCAATTATTTAAAGAAAAGGTGCCCGCAACCTATATTGCCGACGGGCATCACAGGGCCGCATCTGCAGCCAAGGTTCGTTTACAGGTTGGAGAAAATTATTTTCTTACCACGTTATTTCCTGCGAATGAATTAAAGATCATGGATTATAACAGGGTTGTTAAGGACTTAAATGGTTTAACCTCCGGAGAGTTCGTTAATAAACTACGCGAAGATTTTGAAGTAGAAGAAGTTAAAGAAATATTTGCTCCGAAGGTTCTGCATGAATTCGGAATGTATCTTGATAAAAAATGGTATAAGCTAAAGGCTAAACAAAATACATATACTGAAGATCCAATCGGAATTCTTGATGTTACCATTCTTTCCAATAACATTCTCGATAAATTACTTGGAATAAAAGATCAGCGCACAGATAAAAGAATTGATTTTGTTGGAGGAATAAGAGGATTGCAGGAGTTGGAAAAAAGGGTGAACAGTGGTGAAATGACTGTAGCTTTTAGTTTATACCCCGTTAGCATCGAGCAGTTATTTGATATTTCTGACAGCGGGAATGTCATGCCACCTAAAAGCACATGGTTTGAGCCAAAGCTCAGGGATGGTTTGCTGACACATTTAACGCGCGACTGATACTTTCAATATTCAATTATATGAAGATACTTTTCTTTTTTTTCACCGCGTTTATTTTTGTTTTACAAATCAATGCACAGGATAGCGCAGCCATAAAAGCAAAAAATTTTATCCGCCAGGGTGATTATCATAATGCAATACTTGTATTGAATCGCGCCATTGATAACGATAAAGAAAATATTGAGTTAAAAAAAGATCTCGCTTTCAGTTATTATTTATCGAGAGATTACACCAAAGCGCTGGCTGTAATTCAGCCCATAACCGATAGTAAAGAAGCTGATGTGCAGAGTTTCCAGATACATGGAATGATATACAAGGCCATTGAAGAAAGAAAAGATGCAGAGAAATTATACAAGGCCGGTTTAAAGAAATTTCCCGAGAGTGGCGCTTTATATAATGAATATGGCGAAATGTTATGGGCGAAAGGCGACTTTAATGATGCAGCTAAACAATGGGAAAAAGGAATACAGGTAGACCCTAATCATTCGGGGAACTATTATAATGCCTCTAAGTACTATTATATGTCTCCCGATAAAATATGGGGCCTGCTATACGGTGAAATATTTGTGAACCTGGAAAGTTACAGCAAACGCACACCTGAAATTAAAACACTATTACTGGAAGGCTATAAAAAATTATTTACAGATGTAAATATTTTAAAGAATCAAAACAATAAGAGTGATTTTACAAAAGCTGTTCTCGAAGTAATGAATGACAATGCAAAAGCAATTCGTGATGGGGTAACTCCGGATGCATTGTCGGCCCTGCGCACCAGATTTATTCTTGAATGGTACGAGAAATACCCAACCAAATTTGCTTTCAAATTATTTGAACATAACAGGCAGCTTGCCAAAGAGGGCATGTTTGACGCTTATAATCAATGGATATTCGGCGCAGCCGATAATTTATCTGCATTTCAGCTGTGGACAACAAACCACGCAGAAGAATACTCCAAGTTTATTAATTTCCAGAAAAACAGGGTATTTAAAGTTCCCAAAGGTCAATATTACCAGAAGTAACTTTACGCTTTTGAAAAAGGGGAAATCCGGTAGTGGCTCATTTTCAATTGTCCGCGATCTGATAAACAGGAAAACTACGCGTGCACTAAGGCTTTAGCGCACGTGGTCTCCCTTTGAAAAAGAGTATTAGAAAGTTACAAACAAAGCACGGCCGCAGGCAATGCCTCCTCTACCCCCTTTTTCAAAGGAGGAGGGTTGGATCGCTCTTTTATTTCAATTCAACATGAGCCACTAGCAGATATGCAACCGGGCGTTGCCAGGCGGTTTTAGTTTGTTTGGAGAAAGTTCAAATTTCAACCTGAGACAATCCCCATTGCCGGACGAATGGGGATTTGAACTTTTTTGGCTAATTTACCGGAAAGCAGCGCGCTATATGACTGACCCCCGCAGATTATTTGATTGTCTTGATTACTTACTAACCAAAGGTGACGTTCCCGACCTGCTGACTGCAAAAGAAAACGGGGAATGGAGAAAGTACAGTGGTGCTGAGGTGAAATCAACTGTCGACCAACTCACTATGGGTTTAATTAACCATGGGATCGGATATAATGACGGCTCTCATGAGGGGCGTGATAAAGTAGCAGTAATCAGCAAAAACCGGCCTGAATGGGTTATACTCGATCTTGCAGTTCAGCAAACAGGTGCGGTACTCACTCCTTTCTATCCAACAATTAATATTAACGAGCTCGAGTTTGTACTTAACGATGCACAGGTAAAGATCCTTTTCTTAAACGATCATGACAGCCTGGAGAAAATAAACCTGATTCGCCATAACGTACCTTCTCTACAAAAAATATATTCATTCGAAAAAATTGACGGAACGCCACATTGGAAAGAGCTACTTGTACCACCCACTGATGTTTCAATAGAAAAGATCAAATCCGTTTCTTCCAAAATATCAGGAAAAGATCTTGCCACCATCATTTATACATCAGGAACAACAGGAAAACCAAAAGGTGTGATGCTCTCACACGATAATATTTTATCCAATGTGCTGGCATGCGTTCCATGCCTGCCGCCAACCGAACTAAGGGCGCTAAGCTTCCTTCCGTTGAACCACGTTTTTGAAAGGATGATGACTTATTTCTATTTATATAAAGGCGCCTCAATATATTATGCAGAAAGCCTGGAAACCATTGCCGATAATTTAAAAGAAGTTAAGCCGATAATATTTACAACTGTTCCCCGCTTACTCGAAAAAGTGTATGATAAAATAATGGCCAAAGGGTCGGAGCTTAAGGGCATTAAAAAGAAATTGTTTTTCTGGGCTCATGAGCTGGCAACTAAATTCGAATTAAATACTAATCAGGGTGCGTGGTATAATTTCAAGCTGTCGCTTGCCAACAAACTTATTTTCAGCAAATGGCGCGAGGCTCTCGGTAATAACCTGTTATGTATAATCTCCGGCGGGGCTGCCTGCCAGACCAGGCTGATAAGAATATTTACAGCAGCAGGGATCCCCATACTTGAAGGTTATGGTTTAACAGAAACCTCGCCTGTAATAAGCGTGAACAGGTTTGAAGAAGCGGGGAGAATGCTGGGAACTGTAGGCCCGTTAATAGATAACGTAGAAGTAAAAATTGCTGAAGACGGCGAGATCATCTGCCGCGGGCCCAATATTATGTTAGGCTATTATAAACGCCCCGATCTTACCAGCGAAGTGATCATTGACGGCTGGTTCCATAGCGGAGATATCGGCACAATGGTCAATAATGAATTCTTAAAGATCACCGACAGGAAAAAAGAATTGTTCAAAACCAGTGGTGGTAAATATGTGGCCCCTCTTCCAATAGAAAATAAACTAAAGGAATCCATTTATATTGAACAGGTAATGGTAATAGGTGCAGATAAAAAATTTGTAGGCGCATTGATCGTTCCTTCTTTTCCTAACCTTAAAGACTGGGCCAAACAACAGGGCATCACAGATCTCTCTCACGATTCACTCATTAAGAACCCCCAGGTAAAAGAGCTGTACAAAAGTCTCGTCGATTCTTTTAATAAATTCTTTAACCACGTTGAACAGGTTAAGAAATTTGAATTGCTTTCTATTGAATGGGGAATTGAAGGAGGAGAATTAACCCCGAAGATGAGTCTCAAAAGAAAAGTGGTGATAGAAAAAAACCAGGAAGCCATAGACAGGATATACCACTAATCTTTAGGACGCATGGGTTATAGAAGCTGCGTAAAAGTTCGTGTGGCAGGCACGACGGTCTGCGACTTCCCCTCTCAGTTTTATTCTATTTGATTATCTTGCCTTTTAAATATATAATATGGTGAAATCAATGACCGGATTTGGAAGGACTGAACGTGTAGTGGGCGATAAAACCTTTCTTATTGATATTAAATCACTCAACGGCAAACAATTTGAACTGAACCTAAAGCTTCCCGCTTTCATCAAACCTTTTGAGTTCGAGATCAGGAATATTTTATCCAGGAACCTGAACCGCGGGTCAGTTGATTGTGCCATCACCCTAAAAGAAACAGGTAGCGCCAAGCCCGTTACTATTAATACCGACCTGGCCAAAGCATATTTTAAACCTATTGCCGAAATATCCAAAGCCTTAGCTCTCGATTCAGCGCATATATTAAGCACATTATTAAAGTTACCCGAGGTAATTACTCCAACCGGCGAAACATTAACCGATGCCGAATGGGAACAATTACAGGCCGCCATATTATCTGCTATCGATGAGCTGAATACACACCGGCTCGAAGAAGGAAAAGTATTACAGACTGATCTTCTACTGCGTATTTCCAATATTTTAAAATTGCAGGGTGAGATCAGCAAACTGGAACCTCAGCGCAAAGTGCGCATTAAAGAAGGTTTAATTAAAATACTGGAAGAAAATGTAGGAAAAGATAGTTATGATTCAAACCGTCTTGAACAGGAAATTATTTATTATATCGAAAAAATAGACCTGAGTGAAGAGCAGGTGCGTTTAAAAAATCACTGCAATTATTTCAATGATATTATTGCCGGACCTGAAGACGGGAAGGGCAAAAAGTTATCTTTTGTTTTACAGGAAATAGGGAGAGAAATAAATACTACGGGTGCCAAGGCTTATGATTCCGACATTCAGAAAAGCGTGGTGCTGATGAAAGACGAATTGGAAAAAGCGAAGGAGCAGGTATTAAACGTATTATAAGTTTATAAGATGAGATTAATTTACACTGTAATCATTTGTTTAATTATTACTTCTTGTGGAACTGTAGATGTATTTGAGAAGAATATTAATATTCCTGGTCACGAATGGAGCAGTTCATTCAAACCAGAAGTTTCATTCGAAATAACAGATACGGCTTCATTATACAATCTATATGTAGTGTTGCGCCATACTGATGCCTACAGGTATAAAAATATCTGGATGAATGCATATATACAAATGCCTGGAGATACAATACAAAAACAGCGCCTCGAATTACGTTTGGCAACAGATGATAAAGGCTGGCTCGGAAGCGGCATGGATGACATTTTTGAGCATAGAATACTAATTACACACACACCCCAGCAGTTTCTCAAGCCAGGGATTTATAAATTTAAGCTGGAAAATATAATGAGAGAAGATCCCCTGCAGTATGTTATGAATGTAGGTATTCGTGTAGAGAAGGCAAAATAATGAAGATATTTTCTGCCCCTTACGGATGGAATATTAGTAGATAAAATACATACCCCATGTTCGCCACGAAGCTGCGAAATATTAAAAATAAATGAAATTAAAAGGTAAAAAACTATTCCTTCTCTATTGGATATTGTTGCTCTATATTATTGCGGCATTGGTTTTCTGGTATCTTGAACTGGAAAAACAAAACCGCCAGATGACTGAATATAAGTTAAGTGAGCTGGTACTCGACGATCCTTTTTTCAATGAAAAATTCAACAAGATCAATGAAGAAAAAGAGCGAAAATCCGGGCAATTTATTGGTGAGGGTGTAACCTTCCTGGCATTAATTATTTTAGGCGCCGTATTCATGTATCGGGCAGTAAAGCGGCAATTCATCCTAAAAAAACAGCAGGAGAATTTCATGATGGCTATTACACACGAATTAAAAACACCCATAGCTATTGCCAAATTAAACCTGGAAACCTTACAGAAACATCAATTAGATGAGCGCAAGAGGCAGAAATTACTGCAAATGACATTACAGGAAACGAATAGACTCAATTCACTCGCCAGTAATATATTGATATCTGCACAATTAGAAGCCGGTAAATCATTTACAAACGAAGAAATTAATTTCTCTGATCTTGTTAAAAGCAGTGTAAATGATTTTATTAATCGCTTCCCTGACAGATCCTGGGATGTTTCAATAGCAGATGATGTTGAAATCGAAGGCGACCTTTTATTACTGCAGATGCTCGTAAATAATTTAATTGAGAACGCAGTGAAATACTCTCCTCCAGGTTCAGCAATAGGTTGTAATCTTGAAAAAGGCGACAGGGCGTATGTATTGAAGATAACGGACCAGGGATCCGGTATTGCTGTCGATGAAAAGAAAAAAGTATTTGCTAAATTTTACAGGATCGGTAGCGAACAGACCCGCTCCGCAAAAGGAACCGGTCTTGGGTTGTATCTTTGTAAAAAGATCGCCGCAGACCATAATGCTTCAATAACTATTGAAGACAACAAACCAACCGGCTCCATTTTAATAGTTGAATTTGAAAACAGGATTTAATTATGTCGAATAAACTTTCAGTTCTGCTGGTAGAAGACGAGGAAAATCTCCATGATGCCTTAAAACTAAACCTTGAACTGGAAGGATACGAAATTACATCGGCTTTTGATGGCAACCAGGCATTACAGAAAATAGAGCAGGAATATTTTGATCTAATTATAATGGACGTAATGCTTCCGGGTGTAGATGGCATCAGCATTACAGAAAGTATAAGACTACAAAACAACGAGGTGCCTATATTAATATTAAGCGCAAAGAACTCGAGCGCTGATAGGGTGTTTGGGTTGAAAAAAGGCGCCGATGATTATCTAACCAAGCCATTCAATTTAGAAGAACTATTGCTGCGCGTACAAAAGCTAATAGAGAAGAATAAAAAGATGCAGGATAAGGATTATGTGGGAGATAACTATTCTTTTGGTAAAAATTTAATCGATTTTAAGGCGCAGGAAATTATCACACGCAGAGGAGAAAAAATACAGATCAGTAAAAAAGAAGCAATGTTGTTAAAGCTGCTGATCGAAAACAAAAATGAAGTGGTTCCAAGAGAAAAGATATTACAATCGGTGTGGGGATATAACGTTTATCCCACAACCCGTACAATTGATAATTTTATTCTTAACTTCAGAAAATACTTTGAAGAGGACAGCCGGAATCCGCAATTCTTTCACTCGGTACGAGGCGTAGGATATAAGTACACTGAATAACTTAAATTCATGAGTTCCCTGCTCAAAGACCTTAACGAACTGGTGGAGAAGAATATCATCACCGCCGACACTGCCAGCCAGATCACAAATTATTACGACAATAAAAAACAAAGTCCACCAGGTGGATTCTCTGCTGTATTGGCTATTATCGGTGCATTACTATTAGGTTCCGGCCTGGTACTGGTTATAGCGCATAACTGGGATATGCTTGGCAAACTGACCCGCACCATCATTGCCTTTGTACCCTTATTATTGGGTCAGGCGCTTTGTATTTATGCATTCCTAAAAAAAGCAGGGAACAAAACATGGAAAGAAAGCGCATCCATATTATTATTCTTTGCAGTACCTGCTTCTATTTCGCTTATCTCCCAAATATACCAGGTAAACGGAGAAATGCCTGAATTCCTTATGACATGGATATTACTGACACTACCATTAGTATATATCATGAATTCAGGGATGGTATCCTTATTATTGATTGCTTTGGTAACATGGTATGCCGCGTTACTCGGATATTCCAAATCGGAACTGCCCTACCAGTATATTGGAATCATGGCGTTGTTATTTGTACATTATTATGGCTATGTTAAAACGCCCGCCTCTAATTTCTTTCGCTGGCACAACTGGTTCGTTGCGGTATCCCTGCTTATTGTTCTGGGTACATTTGTAAGTGATGGCTATAAAAATGTTGAATGGACGTTTATTGCTTATATGTCGCTTTGTTCATTATACTATATTTTTGGCAATACACCATTATTAGCCAGGCAAAAACTTATTACAAACCCTTTCCGGCTATTGGGAGCGCTGGGAATTATTATCATTTTTATTATCTGGACCTTTGATTCGGTATGGCAATCATTTAATATATTTTCTTCCAAACCCCATGTACTAAATTTCAATTATCCATTTGCTTATTTATCATTCGGGTTACTGGCCGTCTGCACCATTTTAATAATAAAATATTACCGTGACCTGGTTGCCTGGTCCCCTTTTGTGTTTACAGCAGTTGTAATATTATGTTTTAATTCTTCACACATCGGGATATTGATATTTAATTTATGGCTACTGGCCATAGGTCTGCATTATATAAGAAAAGGCCTGTTAAGGGATCATCTCGGATTTTTAAACTTAGGATTATTGGTAATTACCACGCTGGCCCTTTTCAGGTTTTTCGATTCGGATATCCCTTTTGTCTGGAGGGGTTTAATATTTATTACTGCGGGCGCAGGCTTTTTCATTGCTAATTACCAGTTAATTAAAAAGAGGCGTTTATCTAAAAATACCATATCATGAATAAGATATTTATTCTTGCATTTCTGCTGATGGCATTTGCGCAATGGTTCGCACCTGGTAAAATGATATGGAACAGGCAAAATGTACTTGATAAAGGGAAAGCATATAAATTTCAAACACAGCCCATTGATCCTGTTCATCCATTTAAGGGAAGATATGTATCGCTTAATTTTGTTTCTAATAGTTTCAGGGCCACAAAAAAACACGGTTTAAAATATAGTCAGAAAGTATATGTAGAACCGGGATTAGATTCATCAGGATACACTATTATTAAATCCCTTCGAACGAAACCGCCTGCAGGAAATGATTATATAGAAGCTACCGTTGATTATATTAACGATTGGAACGCAGACAGCTCTGCTATAATATATATCAAGTATCCTTTCGGAGAATTTTACATGGATGAATATAAAGCGCCAAAGGCCGAAAAGATATATTGGGATACAGCAACTAATCATTTAACAACTTATGCTCTTGTTAAAGTATTTAAAGGTGATTGTGTACTCGAAGATCTTTATATAAATAATAAAAGCATAGGCGAGCTTATTAAATAAACCGTTGTGGAGTTTTATTTTTTCTTCCCTCGTATTAATTGATAAACGATCACTCACGCTATTCCAGCCACTA
>CAYLVR010000106.1:0-11897 GCA_964387165.1 uncultured Chitinophagaceae bacterium
CTGCAGATGTTAAAACTGCTGTCCCATTTGCAGGAGCAGGGCCATTCTGAGCAGATAAATTATTCAATACCTGGGTGAACCAGCTTTCGGCTTCAGATTCATAATCCACATCACATTTCTGGATAGGAACAAACCGTTTACCACCCAGTTTTTCCAATTGTGTATCTATATCTTCACCAGCCTTACAGAATAAGGGATAAGAAGTATCACCTAAAGCAAGTACCCCGTATTTTAATTTCTCCAGCTTAATGCTGTTCTGATGAATATGATCATAAAATTTTTTCGCAGACGCAGGCGGTTCGCCTTCCCCTTGTGTACTGATCACAGCGAGCAGGTATTCTTCTTTAGGAAGATCGTTTAAACGGTACTGATCAAGGCTAACTACTTTTGCATTAATACCGCTCTTTTTTGTTTTTAATGCAAAATCAGTGGCTACTTTTTTGGAGTTTCCCGTTTCTGTTCCGTAAACAATAGTAATTTTTCCAATCGAAGATGCCTGGGCTACAGGAGCCGTTCCTGTAACAGGTTCCTGGTTCAACAAACCAGACAGATAACCATTAATCCATATCAACTCCTCTTTTGTAGAAGTTGAAATAAGATCCTGTACAATTTTTAATTTTGAAGAAGAGAGCATAACATTAACTATTTTTATTTGCGTAGCGAAAATCTCCCACTGCTTCGCGGTTTTCACCTTTTTCAAAGGAGTACGGTCTGGTTATAAAATATTCTTTTGTTTCCATGTTATTTTTTAACCACGCAAATTGTTCGTTCAATGCCACTACTTTTCCGATAATGGCAATTGTTGGTGATATATATTCTTTTTTATCTTTCCTGTTTAAATAATCCTGAAGTGAGCTTGTAAAGATATTCTGCTGTGGCGTTGTAGCCTGTGCGATTACAGCAAGTTTCTTATCTGCTGAAATATTATTGGCCAGTAAATGTTCCACTACGCTGTCAAGCGTTTCGGCCGACATATAAAATACCAGTGTATCATTTGTATTCGCCAGTTCTTTCCAGTATTCATCGGTAACAACATCAGATTTGTAATAGGTAAGAAACCTTACTGCTGTTGAATGATTTCTTGCGGTAAGAGGAATTCCCGAATAAGCCGCGGCACCCAGCGCAGCCGTTACGCCAGGAATAATTTCATAGGCGATCCCTGCTTTTACAAGTGCTTGCAGTTCATCAAGAATATTAGAAAATATAGAAACGTCGCCGCCTTTTAATCTTACCACTAATTTTCCCGTTGAACCGTGCTGTACCAGCAGTTCATTTATAGAAGACTGTGGCGTCGAATTCTTTTTCCTGCACTGTTTACCTACATAAATTATTTCTGCACGTGGATTTACATAGCAGGTTAATATTTCGGGGCTAACCAGCCTGTCGGCAAGCACCACATCCGCTTCCTGCAAATACTTTAATGTTTTTAAAGTTATCAGCTCCGGATCACCAGGGCCCGCGCCTGCAAGAATCACTTTTCCTTTATTTACACTTTTGCTCATGCTACCTGCTGTATTGTTTCATTTTTCTGATACACGAAAGAATTGGGGGCCACGCTATCTGTTAACCATACATTTCCGCCAATAGTCGTTCCACGTCCAATAACAGTATTGCCACCAAGGATAGTGGCACCGGCATAAATAATTACTTCATCTTCAATTGTGGGATGGCGCTTTGAAGTTTTTTCTCCTGTACTTAATAATGCCCCAATGGTTACGCCCTGATAAATTTTTACGTTGTTGCCAATTACAGAAGTTTCACCGATCACAATGCCGGTTCCATGATCTATAAAAAAACCTTCTCCTATTGTAGCGCCGGGATGTATATCAATACCGGTTTCCCTGTGTGCATATTCAGTAAATAAACGGGGAATTGTTTTAACGCCGAGTTTATATAATTCATGTGCGAGCCGATACACCGCGATTGCATAAAATCCCGGGTAGGCTACTACCACTTCTTCAGCAGATGTAGCAGCAGGATCATATTTTGCAATTGAAGCCGCATCTTTTAAAAGTGCATCATATATGCCAGGAAGCGCCTTAAAAAAATGATCAGTTACCTGTTGTGCATTATCACCGTCGTGACTTACATCATATACCAGTGTACTCAGGTAGCTTTTTAATGAATCAAATTCATTTTCTATTTCCGTAAGCGGATGATTGCGGCCAGAAGAGGGGACAAATAAAAAACCAAATAGCTTGTCCACAAAATCATCTGTCGATTCCTTATCAGGAAATGAAGAAGAAACCTTTTGGTTGCGTTCGTATAATTGTTTGATAAATACTTTACTCATCATGCTGTTTTTAAGAATTAATCATACATGCTCCTACGGTAACATTGCTTGTTTCATCAACCAATATCGCCCCGCCGTTAACTCTTAGTTTCGAGTATTTATCATAAGCAAGCGGCGATGCTGTTTTAATAGTCGCCCTGATCACATCATTTAATTCCGCCTGTTCCGGAGAAAGTTTTTTCTCAAGGCTGTTTACGTCCAGCTTATATTCGATTTCTTTTACAATGCTTCTAACCGTTCTGCTATTTAGCTGCAACAGGTATTTATTTCCAGGGATAAGAGGTTTACTACCCATCCAACATATCAGCACTTCAAATTCCTGGCTCACCTGTGGTAATGCATCTTCTTTCACAATTAAATCGCCCCTGCTGATATCAATATCATCTTCCAGCAATAATATGGCGCTTTGCGGAGCGTAAGCCTCCTTTACTTTTTTACCATTGATTTCTATTGCCGCAATTTTTGATTTTAACCCGGAAGGCTGAACTATTATTGTTTCTCCAACGCGATAAATTCCGCTCACGATCTTGCCCGCATAGCCGCGATAGTCATGCAATTCATCTGTTTGCGGACGAACAACATACTGTACAGGGAATCTTGGCACATCCAGGTTAATATCATTCTGCACTTCTGTTGTTTCCAGTATTTCCAGCAATGAAGGGCCCTCATACCACGAAAAATTAGGAGATGTTTCTACAATATTATCGCCGCTTATTGCACTAATAGGAAGGTATTTTACATCTTTTAATCCCAGCGACCTTGCTACATTGGAATATTCAATAACGATATTATTATAAACATCCTGTGAATTGCCAACAAGGTCCATTTTATTTATCGCCACTACAACATGCGGGATGGCCAATAAAGAAGCGATGATTGAATGACGGCGCGTTTGTTCAACAACACCATTTCTTGCATCAACAAGAATAATAATCAGGTCGGAATTTGATGCACCTGTAACCATGTTACGGGTGTATTGAATATGCCCCGGTGCATCGGCTATTATAAATTTTCTTTTGGGAGTAGAAAAATACTTATAGGCAACATCAATGGTAATTCCCTGTTCACGTTCTGCTCTAAGACCATCAGTTAGCAGGGCAAGGTCTATTTCACCCAGGTGTTTGTTTTTTGTTTGTTTGCCCAATGCTTCGAGCTGATCAATCATTATTGATTTGCTGTCATATAATAATCTCCCGATAAGGGTGCTTTTCCCATCATCAACACTTCCGGCAGTAATAAATCTAAGTAAGTCCATCTGTTATAGGTTAAAAGCGAAAACTTAAAAGTCAAATGATGAAGTCTTTTTAAGTTTTAACTTTAGAGTTTTTAATTTGTTAGAAATATCCGTTTTTCTTCCTGTCTTCCATAGCGGCTTCCGACACTTTATCATCGATCCTTGTTTCACCGCGTTCGCTGGTTTTTGTAGCTATTATTTCTGAAATAATATCATCAATATTATTAGCGGTAGATTCTACTGCGGCAGTACATGTCATATCACCTACCGTACGATACCTTACTCTTTTTGTTGAGACTCTATCCTGAGGATCGAGGCGTATAAATTCAGACATTGCCACTAACTGGCCCTCATGTTCCAGCACTTCACGATCATGTGAAAAATAAATAGAAGGCAGTTCAATCTTTTCTCTTCTTATATAGTTCCATATATCCAGTTCTGTCCAGTTACTGATAGGGAACACGCGTACATTTTCTCCCTTATGTATTTTACCATTATAGGTATTCCATAATTCAGGTCGTTGTAATTTCGGGTTCCACTGGCCAAATTCATCCCGCACGGAAAATATTCTTTCTTTGGCTCTTGCTTTTTCTTCATCCCTTCTGGCGCCGCCAATACATGCATCGAATTTGAATTCCTCGATAGTATCAAGTAATGTGTAAGTCTGTAAAGCATTGCGGCTCGCAAATTTACCGATGGGCTCCGCTAATCTTTTTGCTTTGATCGTATCACCTACATTACGCACAATTAATTTCTCTCCTATTTTATTGGTCAGTTCGTCCCGGAAATCCAGCGCCTCAGGAAAATTATGTCCCGTATCAATATGTACCAGGGGAAAAGGAAATTTACCTGGGCGAAATGCCTTTAATGCTAAATGCACAAGGGTAATAGAATCTTTTCCTCCCGAAAATAATAATGCAGGTTTTTCAAACTGCCCCGCCACTTCACGCATAATATGAATGGATTCCGATTCGAGGTGATCTAAATAGTCTAATTTGTAGTTGCTCATAATGATTAATTCAGTTTCACTGGAGTTTCTGTATGTACGTGGAGACCACATTCTTTTTTACCTGCATCTTCCCACCACCATCTTCCTGCACGAAAATCTTCGCCCGGCCGAATCGCTCTTGTGCATGGTGCACAACCAATACTCACAAATCCTTTATCGTGTAATGAATTGTAGGGAATGTCATTTTCATTAATATATTTTTTTACCTGCTCTGTGGTCCAGTGCAATAATGGATTGTATTTAATTATTTCATTCCCTCCATCCCATTCAAAAATGGTCAGGTCCTGGCGGGCAGGAGAATGTTCGGCACGAAGGCCGGTTATCCATACAGCCTTTCCCTTTAATGCACGTTTCAATGGTTCCACTTTGCGAATAAAGCAGCACTCTTTCCTGTTTTCAACAGACTCGTAAAATGAGTTAGGCCCCTTTTCTGTAACGAACGGCTCAAGTAATTCATTTTTAGGATAATAGGGAACCACATGGGTATTATATACTTCGTTGGTTCTGTTCCATACAGAGTATGTTTCAGGGAACATCCTGCCAGTATCCAACGTAAAGACGGTCACGGGAATATTATTGCTAAGTATTTCATGGGTAATTACCTGGTCCTCATAACTGAAGCTGGAAGAAAAAACCACGCGGCCGGGAAACTCATTGTCCAACAGCCTGATAGTGTCGGCAATAGAGAGGCTCCCAGAGCTTGCTGCGATATGAGAGATTTTATCTTGTAACATTCTGATTGCATTAGTCTACCTATAAGGTGCACAAATATAGTAGAAAAAATCACAAGAAAAATCCTTTGAAACATAGAACAGTAAAGAATTTCAACGTTTTTGCGCTAACGGTCGTTAGGTTTTTACAACTCTACCTGCAGAGTAGACTAAGCATAAACTCAGGCTGGTTGCATTATACAGAGTTCCTCCCTGCATTGATAATCCCGAATGAACTTCTGATTACCAGCTTTCCATAAATTTCTTTTAATGGACTGTTAATTCCTTCTTCTTCCATTTCCCTGATCTTTGACATGGCATATTGCTGAATAGTAGTAATGGGCAATACTATACGTTCACGCATCTGTATCGACAATTGTTCAACGAGGTAATCAGCCATCAACTCATTCTTACCTGACAGCTGAAATATATATTTCTGGGTAAGTTCATACTCCTGGTAAATCATATTGTACAATTCTCCATACCGTGGATGCCTGGAGAGAAATTCGGTGAGTGGGAAATAACATTTTTTCATTACCATTTCGCAATTATCGATCAGGGTTTTGAAAAACATTGAGTTCTGGTACAAACGCTTTAACTCGTTCCATTTTCCACGTTTTTCCATTTGCTGCAATGCCGTACCCACTCCGTAATAGCCGGTAACATTTTGTTTTAGCTGGCTCCAGGCGCCCACATAAGGGATGGCGCGCAGGTCATTTAATGAAAATTTACTGGAAACACCTCTTTTTGAAGGCCGGCTACCAATATTTGTTTCTCCATAATACTTCAAGGGGCTCACATGCACGAGGTATTCAATAAAATCGGGGTGATCCTTTAAATCGACATACGATTGAAAGCTTTCTTCGGCTAATTCTTCGAGCAATGCCTCGTCGTCCTTTTCGAGCGTTAAAGAAAGGGTAGAAAATAAACTGTTTGAGATTCCCGCATGAATTAATTGCTCAATATTATATTGTGCAGAATCGATTGTACCGAAATTAGAGCTAACTGTCTGGCCCTGTATAGTTAGCTGTATTTCCTCATTCGATATATTTTTTCCCATGGAAGCATAGAACTTATGTGTTTTTCCGCCACCACGTGCGGGGGGGCCTCCACGTCCATCAAAAAACACCACATTCACTTCATAATCACGCGATATTTTAGTTAGTTGTTCCTTCGCTTTATAGATACTCCAGTTGGCCATCAGATAGCCTCCGTCTTTTGTACCGTCAGAAAATCCCAGCATTATTGTTTGCTTGAAATTTCTTCTCTCCAGGTGCTGTATATATTCTTTATTAGAATATAGTTGTTCCATTATCGGACCCGCATTTTTAAGATCTTCAACAGTTTCAAATAAAGGCACAATATCTATCTGCAGGTTTTCTTTTTTCCAGCCCCCCAATAGAAATAATCCATACACTTCTATTACGTCCAATGCGCTATTACACTGGCTGATAATATAACGATTGCATCCTTCCGTACCGTTATACTGTTGAATATTCTTAATTGCTTTAATACTATCTATCGTATCCTTAATGATTTTATCTTCATACTTATCTGATGAAATATCCGCCTCAACAGACATCAGTATTTTAATTTTCTCTTCATCACTTAATGATGAATAATTATCAGGAAGCGAATCATCTTTTTGAGCAATTTCTTCTAAGACTGTATCATGCACTGAACTATCCTGGCGAACATCCAGCGATGCAAAATGCAGTCCGAATACATGCACCTTACTGATCAGATTATCTACCAGGTACTGGAACAGTCCGTTATGCTGGTAAATTAATATTTCCCGGATGCGCTCTAATGAATTAAGTATTTCCTTTTTGGTAAGATCAGTACGGTGGCCGGGAATAAATATATTATTATATAATTTGGTTTCAAGATCAGCAAGTATGGTATCAACGCCTTTAAAAGTTAATCTTCTTTTCAGCCTGCGCACATCCAGGTAATAACATTTAATGATCCCTCCACGTAATGCCTCGGCTACTTTTAATGTAGTTTCAGCTGTTACATTCGGATTTCCATCTCTGTCACCTCCCGGCCAGAAACCCATATTAATAATTGGATTATCTTCTGTGATAGCCTGCGGAAACTGGCTCTTAATAAATGAGATAATTCTACCCGCAGCTGCATAGAACACATTCTCCAGGTACCAGCAAAGGCTCATCGCCTCATCGTAAGGCGTAGGTTTTTCTTTATTTAAAAAGGGGGTTTTCCCCAATTGCTGCAAATACATATTCACCAGGCCGGCATTATTTTCAGCAAGCGCCTTCGCCAGGTCATTAATAATGCCCAATACGGATCCGGGATAAAACTGTGTCGGGTGCGCCGTTAGCACCAGTCTTATGGCAAAATCTTTTAATTTTTCGGCCAGTTCTTCCTCTTTATTATGACTGATCACTTCCGACTCAAGATGTTTAAGGGTACCCACCCCATTTGTATCGTTTACCGCAAGGAAAGCTGCATCTTCGAGGGCATCAAATAATACCACTTGCCGCTCAACGTACTGAATAAAACGAAACAGCAGGTCGAGCCTCCCCTCTTCATTGGTAAATGAAGTATGTTTCTGGAAGAATTCCTGTATGATTTCATCCGGGCTCTGCTTCTTTTTATATCCTTCCTCGCAATTATTCATTAACAAAGAGAGGAGAATGCCTGTTTTTTCTATACGGTGAAAAGGAAGGGAGGTAAACAAACTGTTATACAGTTGGAACTTAATACCTACCTGGTTCTTGAATTGTTGCAATCCTTTGCTCGACTGATGATCCATTTACTACAGTTTATTACTACAGTTTAAAAAAATTTGGCACAATTTACGTCCTTTTGCTTACCTTAGACGCCTATTGAAAAAATGATATACCTGGTCAACCATATTAATTTTTCTTCTCCCCTGGCTATTATAGCTAATGGCGGAACTATTATTACATCTTCAACAACCCGTTAAGGGTTGGACTATTTACATATGAACCTTTGGGCTTCGGCTGACTCCACAAGCAGGGAAATTATCATTACAATCAACATAAAGAAATATGCAGGTCCTAAAATTTGGCGGCTCTTCAGTTGCCAATGCTGAAAATATAAATAAAGTTATATCAATAGTTCAGGAAGTTTCCAAAAAAGATAAAACGGTTCTTGTTGTTTCGGCCCTTGGAGGAATAACTGATAAGTTAATTACAAGCGCCACCCTGGCTGCGGCAGGAGATGAATCTTATGCCGAACATCTTTCAATAATTGAAAAAAGACACCTCAGCACAGTGCAGGAGCTCATTCCGGTAGCGCGGCAGAGCAGTGTACTGAGCGCCGTAAAAAAACAATGCAACGAAATTGAAGATATCTGTAACGGGATATTTTTGCTAAAAGAGCTATCTCCTGCAACAAAAGACCGCGTGGTGGGTTATGGCGAACTCCTTTCCTCACAAATCATTTCTGCAAAATTTACTGCTGAAGGAGTTGAGAATACATGGAAAGATTCGCGTGAATTGATCAGCACGGATTTTAATTATGGTAATGCAAAAGTTGATTTTGAAAAAACCAATAAGCAGATCACTACTTTTACAAAAAGCACCCCTGCCAGTTTATACATCATTCCGGGCTTTATTGCATCGGGGCCTAATAACTCAACAACTACTTTAGGAAGAGGAGGGTCTGATTATACTGCTGCAATATTTGCCGCTGCGCTTGATGCGGATGTTCTTGAAATATGGACTGATGTTTCGGGAATTATGACTGCAGATCCTAACCAGGTTTCAAACGCAAGAATAATTTCTCATATTTCTTACCAGGAAGCGATGGAACTCTCGCATTTTGGCGCCAAGGTCATTTATCCTCCCACTATTCAGCCCGTACTTAAAAAAAACATCTCCATTAAGGTCAAAAATACTTTTGCTCCACAGGATGCCGGAACAATCATCGATAACAATGCCGCGCAGAACGGAAATATTATCCGCGGCATTACCAGTATAAATAATATTGCCTTACTGGGGCTTGAAGGGAGTGGCATGATAGGCATACCCGGAATTTCAAAGCGATTATTCGAAGCGCTTGCAAATGGGCAGATCAATGTAATTATGATCACACAGGGATCGTCTGAACATTCCATTTGTGTTGCTGTAGAAGAAGCCAATGCGAAAAGGGCCAAAGAAGCAGTGGATAAAGCATTCCGTCAGGAAATAACTGCGGGGCAGGTCGCACCATTAATTATTGAATCCGCCCTCTCTATTGTTGCTGTGGTTGGCGACCACATGAAAAACCATCCGGGCATCAGTGGAAAAATGTTTGGTGCATTAGGAAGAAATGGCGTAAATGTAAGAGCCATTGCACAAGGTTCATCAGAAAGGAATATTTCTGCTGTTATATATAAATCTGATGTTAAGAAAGCAATTAACGTGTTGCACGAAGAGTTTTTTGAAACATCTTATAAACAGGTGAATTTATTTATTGCAGGAGCAGGAAATGTGGGCAGCAGGCTACTCGAACAATTAAGAAAGCAGCGTAAATATCTATTTAATAATCTAAGATTGCAGGTAAGGGTTATCGGGCTTGCCAACAGTCGTAAAATGATGATTAATGGAAATGGAATTAATCTTGATTCCTGGAAAGAAGAATTAGAGAAGGGTGAAGCCATGACGCTGGAAAATTATCTATCGATTATTCCTGCCAAGAACCTGCGCAACTCAATATTTATTGATGTTACCGCAAACGCCGAGCTCGCCATGCACTACGATAAATTATTATCAAAAAACATTTCGGTAGTTGCATGCAACAAAGTAGCCTGTTCATCTTCATTCGAGTATTATAAGACACTTAAGGATCTTGCAAGAGAATATAATGTACCCTTCCATTTTGAAACGAATGTAGGCGCTGGTTTACCAATAATTGGAACCCTAAACGATCTTTTAAGAAGCGGAGATAAAGTAAATGAGATACAGGCAGTATTAAGTGGTACGTTAAATTTTGTGTTCAATAAATATAATGGTGAAAAAAGCTTTGCAAAAGTTGTAAAGCAGGCACAGGATGAAGGGTATACAGAACCGGATCCACGCCTCGATTTAAGCGGTAAAGATGTAATGCGCAAAATCATGATACTGGCGCGCGAAGCCGGCGAACAAATTGAAATGGATGATATTTCCAATGAATCTTTTATGCCCGAAGCGTGCATGACAGGGACTGTTGAAAATTTTTATACTGAAATGGAAAAGCATGAAGCGCATTTCCGCAATCTTTATGACAAGGCCGCTGTCAACGGAAATAAATTAAAATTCGTAGCAAGCTATAAAAATGGGAAAGCAGCAGTTGGCTTACAGCAAATAAATCCCCAACATGATTTTTATCATTTATACGGGAAAGATAACGTGGTATTATTTTACACTGACAGGTACAAGGAACAACCAATGGTAGTCAAAGGTGCCGGAGCCGGGGCAGAAGTAACTGCATCAGGGGTGTTCGCTGATATTATAAGAGCATCAAAGATTTAACATGAAAACAGTAAAAATATTAGCGCCGGCCTCTGTAGCCAACCTGGTATGCGGATTCGATGTATTAGGCATGGCGTTAAACGATCCTGCCGATGAAATGACGATGAGCCTGAGCAATATTCCGGGAATAAAAATAATTCACGAAGATGAATATAATCTTCCTGAAGAACCCGAGAAGAACGTATCAGGCGCTGCATTACTGGCCATGATGAAGGAACTGGATCCCTCTATTGGATTTGAACTAAGAATTAATAAATGTATTAAGCCGGGTAGTGGATTAGGATCCAGCGCTGCCAGCTCGGCAGGCGCTGTTGCTGCAGCCAATTTATTACTGGATAATAAATTTTCCAAAGAGGACCTGGTACGTTTTGCCATGTCTGGAGAAAAACTGGCTTCGGGAGTTAAACATGCAGATAATATTGCGCCTTGTTTGTATGGTGGGGTTACATTGATACGTTCCATTCACCCGCTGGATATTATACGCTTAAGTTTCCCTGAATTATTTGTGACAGTGGTACACCCACAGATAGAAGTAAAGACTTCCGATGCCAGGCAAATTCTGCGCAAACAGGTTTTATTGAAAGACGCCATTAAACAATGGGGAAATATTGCGGGCCTGGTTGCGGGATTTATGCAGAAAGACTATGAATTGATCAGCCGCTCGCTTGAAGATGTAATTATAGAACCTGTAAGAAGTATCTTAATTCCCGGCTTTAATGAAGTAAAACATAAATGTATAGATGCTGGTGCGCTGGGAGGCGGAATATCGGGGTCAGGGCCATCTGTATTTATGCTGAGCACAGAAAAAAGAACTGCAAACAGGATAAGTGAAGTAATGGAACAGGTATATGGCTGCCTGGGTATCGATTTCAAAATATATGTAACCCAAATTAACGACGAGGGAGTAAAAGTTATAGTATGAGGTATTTCAGCACAAACAAAAAATCGCCGGTCGCAGATTTTAAAGAAGCTGCAGTACGTGGACAAGCGCCTGATAAAGGTTTATATTTTCCTGAAAAAGTTCCTGTATTACCCGGATCTTTTTTTAAGAATATCGATAAACTATCAAAAGAAGAAATAGCTTATACAGTAATACAGCCTTATATCGGCGACAGTATTCCTGAAAACGAATTGCGCCGCATTGCCAGCGAAACGGTAAATTTCGATTTTC
>CAYLVR010000107.1:0-4672 GCA_964387165.1 uncultured Chitinophagaceae bacterium
CGGATGTAACAGGGTTAACAGTAGCGGGTGCTTACAAATTCCTGTTGACAATAACAGACCCTAAAGGTAATGTGGCTACCTCAACAGTGACCATAACGGTAAATGCCGCTGCAAGTACTGTACCGCTTCATGCAGATGCAGGCAGTAATCAAACGATAACACTTCCTGTAAGCACTGTAAAGATAAGCGGGATAAGCAAATCCACGGCTCCGGAAGGCAGTGTTCATATATGGACACAAGCATCGGGTCCAAAGACGGCTAATATTCTATATCCGAAGAGCATAGGTACGGATGTAACAGGGTTAACAGTAGCGGGTGCTTACAAATTCCTGTTGACAATAACCGATCCTAAAGGGAATGTGGCTACCTCAACAGTGACTGTAACTGTAAAAGCTGCTACATCTGCCAGAACTATGGCAGGGCCGGATGTGAATATCACACAGGATCAATCAGTACAATTGGCGGGGACTGAGATCCCATCTGTTTCTGCGGAATTGGAAGTGAAGGTCAATCCTAATCCTGTTCAGTCTGATATGACCATATGGATTAATGGAATGCCCAAAGGCAAAACAAGTGTAACGATATACAATTTAAACGGGCAGGTATTATTGCAGCAGGAGTTTGTTAAAGACGCTCCGGGTGTTGTAAGTAAAACGTTTAATGTATCCAAGCTTGCGCCTGGTACTTATATCGGGCAAATTATTGTAGATAATAAATATAAAAAAGCAATAAAAATATTGAAGCAATAGCTTTATATGCTCCCGGTATTTTATATGCGACACTGCCCCAAAAAATTATTTTGGGGCAGTGCTTTTTTATTATTAATGCTTTGTTTTTCCCTCCTGCGATCTGTTTACTTTACACACCGCTATTAAAAATAAGTGACTGGACAAGCTTTGTTTATAGCTGGTCTGATCATATCTGTGACTTGATTGTATTTACCTCTTTTTATCATTAGATAATGTAAAGCTTATAGTAGGGTAGTGCTATGGTATTTTATTTGATAGGAGTATAAGTATAACCTGCTTTTGTAAGTTATTGTATGGTAATTATTGCTGAAGCGGATTGTTTTTATAACGTAATTGAAGAATCTGTATACGTGAGGCCGGAAGTTAAGCGTTCAATATCCAGTTTAAAATAAGTTCATACTGTTTTAATAATCCGAATATCCGAAAACTATGAAATCAGTTACCCAGATTCATTTTTGGCGAAGGGTACCTTTGCTCGTTTTACTGTACCTTTTTCTTACTTATTCATTCGCCCGCTCTCAGGTTCAAATGCAGAAGCCTGTGTATGTATCGGTGCATGAGAATATAAACGGCTATTATGAGTCGTTGCCTGTTAATTATTCATCCCAGCCGACTAAAAAATTCCCTATGATTATTTTTATTCCTGGGACTGGAGAGCGTGGAGATGGTTCTCCCGGACAACTTCCAAGGGTTTTAGCAAATGGTCCATCCAAACTTATCAGCCAGGGCAAATTCCCATCTTTCTTTACTGTCGGAGGGGAGCAGTTTTCTTTTATTGTAATTACTCCGCAAATAAAAGATGCCAGAAGTTATCCTGTAGCTATTGAAAACTTAATTAAATATTGTATTGCTAATTATAAAGTTGATGAAGACAGAATATATCTTACCGGATTGAGTTTAGGCGGATTATTGAGCTGGAGATATGCAGAAAGCTCTAAGGCATATGCAAGTCGCTTAGCGGCATTGCTGCTTGTTTGTGGGGGGGTAGTTCCAAAGGAAGGAGGAGGGGTATGCAATATAGCCTCCTCGAATGTAGCCTTTTGGGCTACAAATAATTCGGGCGATACAGGAGCACCACCATGGAAAATGGATTCATGTGTAAAAAGTTTGAATGCCTGTATCCCGGCGCCTAACCCCAAAGCCAAATTAACCATTTTTAATGCCAGCGGTCATGATGCATGGTCTAAAACCTATGATCCTAACTTCAGAGAGAATGGGCTGAATGTATATGAATGGATGCTGTCTTATAAAAGAGGTGGTCCCACATCTTCACCACCAGTGGCTAATGCAGGTGTTGACCAAACGATAACCCTGCCCGTGAATAGCGTGGCATTAGATGGAACAAAGTCAACAGCGCCCGCGGGAGGAAGCATCAGCAGCTATGCATGGACGAAAGTATCGGGTCCGTCGTCCGGGGTAATCACTTCTCCCGGTAACAGTAAGACTACTGTTACCAATCTTGCAGAAGGAACATACCAGTTTCAGCTGAAAGTTACAGATAACAAGGGTGGAAGTTCTACGGCTGTGGTAACAATAAAGGTTAACCCCGCACCATTGCCGCCGGTAGCCAATGCCGGGAATATGCAAATCATTACACTTCCTGCAAATAGTGTAACATTAGATGGAACAAAATCGACAGCCCCTTCCGGTAGTATTACATCGTATCAGTGGAGTAAGCTTTCCGGACCATCTTCCGGAGCAATCGTGACCCCGGCAGCTTCTGTTACTTCGGTTACAGAACTTGCAGAGGGGGTATATGTTTTTCAACTAAAGGTAACAGACAGCAATGGGGGAACGTCTATAGCTACTGTTAGCATTACCGTTAATGCAGCACCTGTCCCTCCAATTGCCGATGCTGGCAATGATCAGACAATAGATTTACCTGTTAATAGTGTGGTATTAGATGGAAGTCATTCTGTTGCACCAGCAGGAAACATTACGTCTTATGAATGGAATAAGGTATCGGGCCCTTCAGGTGAAAATATAATTACCCCAACTTCTGTTTCTACAACCGTTAGCGGCCTTACAAAAGGGGTATATCAGTTTGAGTTGAAGGTAATCGATAATAATGGAGCGAGCTCAACGGCGACAGTTACCATCACGGTCAAGGCAGCGCCTCTGCCACCGGTAGCCAATGCAGGCAGCCCACAAACCATTACACTCCCAATCAATACGGTAACTTTAGATGGCAGCACTTCTGCTGCACCTGGTGATATCATAAGCACTTATTCATGGCGTAAATTGTCTGGCCCTTCCGGTGAAACGATCATTGATCCATTAAGTGCTGTTACAGTTGTTAACAATCTTTTCGAAGGGATATACAAGTTTGAATTGGAAGTAACCAATAGTAAGGGGCTGTCTTCTACTTCCGCTGTTACCATTACGGTTAAGGCAGCGCCTCTGCCCCCGGTAGCTGATGCAGGCAGTGCACAAACCATCACACTTCCAGTCAATACGGTAACCCTGGATGGCAGCGCTTCCGGCGCACCATCCGGCACGATCAACAGCTATGCATGGAGTAAGGTGTCGGGTCCTTCCGGAGCAACGATCTCGTCCCCTGGCAGTGCTGTTACCACTATTACGGATTTGGCGGAAGGTGTCTATACCTTTGAATTGAAGGTAACTGACAGCAATGGAGCGAGTTCAACGGCAACAGTTACCATTACGGTTAAGGCAGCGCCCCTGCCCCCGGTAGCTGATGCAGGCAGTGCACAAACCATCGCACTTCCGGTTAATACAGTAACCTTAGATGGCAGTGCTTCCGGCGCACCGTCCGGCACGATCAGCAGCTATGCATGGAGTAAGGTGTCGGGCCCTTCGGGAGCGACGATCTCCTCCCCTGGCAGTGCTGTTACCACTATTACGGATTTGGCAGAAGGTGTATATGTGTTTGAATTGAAGGTAACGGACAGCAATGGTGCGAGTTCAACGGCAACAGTTACCATTACGGTCAAGGCAGCGCCCCTGCCCCCGGTAGCTGATGCAGGCAGTCCACAAACCGTCACGCTTCCGGTTAATACAGTAACCTTGGATGGCAGCGCTTCCGGCGCACCGTCCGGCACGATCAGCAGCTATGCATGGAGCAAGGTGTCGGGTCCTTCGGGAGCGACGATCGCTTCCCCTGGCAGCGCTGTTACTACTATCACTGGTTTGGGAGTAGGTATCTATATCTTTGAATTGAAGGTAACAGACAGCAATGGCACCAGCTCAACGGCAACAGTTGCCATTACGGTAAAGGCAGCACCTTTGCCACCCATAGCTGATGCCGGAACAGATAAGACCATATCACTTCCGGATAACAGCGTGACCCTGGACGGCAGCGCTTCAACTGCACCGTCGGGTACGATCAGCAGCTATGCATGGATAAAAGTGTCAGGCCCTGTTGATGGAAATATCACCACTCCGGATAATGCGGTCACCGCAGTTAGCGGACTCTCGGAGGGTGTATATCAATTCGAATTAAAGGTAGCGGACAATAATGGCTTGTCATCTGCAAGTATAGTAACCGTAACCGTAAGCTCATCTCTTATGCCTCCTGTAGCTGATGCGGGTGCTGCGCAAACTTTAACCCTTCCTACTAATACGGTAACCTTAGATGGGAGCGCTTCTGCTGCATCATCCGGAAGCATCAGCACTTATAAATGGATTAAAATTTCAGGTCCTTCGAATGGGAATATCACAGATACTGATAGTGATATTACATCTGTAACAGACCTTGAAGAAGGCGTATATAAGTTTCAGTTAACTGTAACGGACAATAATGGGGCGAGCTCAACGGCCTCAGTTATCGTTATAGTAAAAGCTGCACCTCTGCCACCGGTGGCTGATGCAGGCAGCACGCAAACCATTACCCTTCCGGATAACAGCATGACCCTGGATGGCAGCGCTTCCAGTGCACCGTCTGGCACGATCAGCAGCTATGA
>CAYLVR010000107.1:4772-11710 GCA_964387165.1 uncultured Chitinophagaceae bacterium
TTACCATTACGGTCAAGGCAGCGCCCCTGCCACCGGTAGCCGATGCAGGCAGCGCGCAAACCATTACCCTTCCGGATAACAGCGTAACCCTGGATGGCAGCGCTTCTACTGCTTCTGATGGAAACACAATCACTACTTATCATTGGAGTAAAATTACAGGGCCGGAAGAAGGAATTATTACAGACAATACCAGCATGACCACTACCGTTAGCGGGCTTATAGCTGGTACTTATAAATTTCAGTTGGAGGTAACGGATAACAAGGGTGGAAAAGCAATGGCTACCGTAACTGTTGCGGTAAAAGCGGCGCCTCCACCTCCTGTGGCCGATGCGGGGAATGACCAGATAGTAACATTGCCAGTTAACAGTATCAGTCTGAACGGGTCTAAATCTACTGCCCCGGGTGGCAGTATAACAGAGTATGAATGGCATAAAGTGTCGGGACCATCAGGTGGTAATATCACAGATCCTTCACAGGCTGTTACTGCCGTGAGTGATCTTGAAGAAGGGAAGTACCAATTCCGCCTTACGGTAACTGATAACAGAGGAGCTGTTGCTACTGCCACAGTATTCATTACGGTAAAAGCCGCTCCTTTACCGCCGGTAGCTAATGCAGGCAATACACAAACCATCACCCTGCCTGACAATAGTATTACATTGAATGGGACGCAATCTTCGGCTTCCGGGGGACAGATCAAAACTTATTCATGGAGTAAAGTTTCCGGGCCCGCATCAGGCATAATTAACAATACATCAAACGCGGTTACAACTGTTGATGGGCTTGTGGCTGGTACCTATGTGTTCCAGTTGAAGGTTACAGATAGCAATGGCAATTCGGCAACGGCAAGTGCTACTGTTATTGTAAAGCCTACTCCTGCCGCTCCTCCTGTAGCCGATGCAGGGAGCGATATCTCTGTTCAACTTCCTGTTAGTCTTATCACTCTGGATGGAAGTCAGTCATATGCGCGCAACAAAGGCAGGATTGAACAATACAGGTGGGAGAAGATTTCAGGCCCGGGTACGCTTGTTATTTTAAATTCAAGCTCTGCAACTCCCACAATCCAGAATATAGGGCCGGGAACATATGTTTTCAGACTGATTGTGGAGGATTCTAATGGCTTTACCGATTCGGATGATGTTATGATAACGGTAGTTGACGCAGCGGTAGTGCTACCCCTACCTGTGGCTAATGCCGGAGAAACAAGAACGGTAGCGCTCACAGATGAGGAGATACTTTTAGATGGTGGATTGTCGTACGCTCAATTCGGCAAAATTGAAAAATACAGATGGGTAATGTTATCAGGGCCGTCGGGTGTAAAAATAGACAATCCCGAATCTGACTTAGCCCTGGTATCGGGGTTGGCCGCAGGTGAATATGTGTTTGAGCTGACAGTTACCGACAATACAGGAAAAACAGATAAGGCAACTGTGAAAGTCATAGTAGCCAATGCAGGCGGAAGACAGGATCTTTCACCGGTAATAAAGGTTTTTCCAAACCCTGTGCGGGACATAGCTTCAATAGAATTGCAGGGGCCTGCTAAGGGAAGAACGAGCATAAACGTATATGATGCAAATGGAAAGAAAGTGTTTAAAAGAGAGTTCATCAAAGACGATATGTATGTTAACCAGCAGGTAGATATGTCGGGATTGGTGAAAGGAGTTTATTTTATTGAAATAGTTATAGATTACCAGCACAGGTCGGTAGTGAAAATTATCAGGTTGTAGATCAGATACGCTCCCGAAAGGGCTTGTAGTATGCAAAGGTGGCAAGGGATAACATTTCCCTGTCACCTTTTGTATCTCCATAAGCGATTATCGTATCATAGTGGTCAAGTTGAAAACAGGCTTTAATCCTGTTTACCTTTTCTATGCCATTGCAGTTCCTGCCATTTATCTTTCCGCTAATTTTATTTTCTCTTACTTCAAGCTTTGTAGCAATACAAATGATGTCGTTCTGTCTGCACCAGCCTTCCACCCAATTCCCGGCTGATGCGGTTACTACTACGACTGTAGTATTATTTTGTTTGTGCTTATTGATTTCCCGCAGGGCTCCTGGTCGTATGAGCCGTGGTAATTGCTCCTCAATGAACCGGTTGCATTTTTCCTGGAAATTGTTCAGTGGAGTGTTTTTAAAGAAGAGGGTAAGCAGCTTTTCTTTTGCGGTGGCGTTTGAGATCATACGAAGTTTCATCGCTACCAGCCACGGTGATAGCTTAATGAGCCCCAGATATAACGCACTGCTACCTTTCTGGAAACGAATGATTTCAAATAACGTATCCTTATGGGTAATGGTACCGTCAAAATCAAAGAAAGCAATGGTCCTTGTCACAGCTTCATCCTTTTAAAAAAAACTTCAGGAATGGATTTGATGAGGCACATGATCCATCTCCAGAACCATTTTACATAAATCGTATTTTTCCTTTTTTGAACGGCGTAAAATATAGCTTGGGCCACCTCATTCGGAGTTGCTGTGAGCAGTTTGGGAAGATGTAAATGTGCGGTCATCTTGGTGTATACGAACCCCGGCAGCACTGTTATTACATGTACTCCGTTCCTATATAACCTATTTCTGAGCCCGGAAAGATAAGCGGTAAATCCGGCTTTAGCGCTTCCATAGATATAATTGCTTTGCCTCCCCCTTTCTCCCGCCACAGAACTGATGCCAGCTATGCAGCCCTTTTTTTTGCCTGCATAATCTTTGGCAACAATGTTCAGAATGCTCACGGCGCCTGTATAATTGGTGTGTATGGTTTTTAAGGTTTCCGCCTGGTCATTTATCACATCTTCATTCTCATTCATATAGCCGAAAACACATACGGTGATATCGGGCCCGGGTATTAATGCATCATAAAAAGATTGATGAGTGCTGAAGTCTGTTGCATCGAACGGGTGCGTGCTGCAGTTGATGCCGAAACGGATGTGCAGGTCGGTCTGAAGTGATTCAAGTTTAGAGGGGTTCCTGGAAGCCAATTGAACATCAAACTTTTTTTCTGCAAATAGCCTGGCAATTGCAGTACCCATATCAGATGTGGCCCCAAGAATAAGTATTGTTGGCATAACTGAGCACTCTTAAAGAAGCGAAAATAAGTTTTAAATCCTGTACACTGCTTAAAAAAAAGATATGTTCCTGGTGTAAATGATCAGGTAAAAACTGACCATCCATAGCAGCAGGGCTATCTGGATAAAACGGTCTTTATATAATATTCTTGTAGGAGACCCTGAATCAGAATTTATATAAATGATCTGTAAATAGCGCATGATCCCTGCCATTACAAATAGGCTTGTTAAATAGAGCCTGCTTGTATTATGTCTTTCCATTACGCTCTGGGAAACCGTATACATGAAATAAGAAACGATCATTACTGACGAGATCAATGCGAGTAAAGCATTCAAAAAATCAAGTGTATATCCTTTGATTGCCTTACGCATATTTTCTCCTGAAGATATTTTTAGTAATACATCATCCCTTCTTTTACCTGCTGCCATAAACAAGGCCAAAAGAAATATCATAATGTTGAGCCATACGGTAACGTCTACATTCGCAATGTTGCCGCCGGCACGCACTCTTAAAGGAAAGCCTATAGCAATAATGAAAATATCAAGAATAGCTATATTTTTTAATCCCAGGGAATAACCAATGTTTAATAAAAAGTATATTCCCAGGATAGTGAAAAATTTGATGTTTATAAAATAAGCGATAAAAAAACCTGTACTAATCAATATTGCCAGTATAGACAATGCAGTTCCGCTGGAAATGGCGCCTGACGCAATAGGACGATTTCGTTTTAAAGGATGTTTTTTGTCCTCTTCTTTATCTGTATAATCATTAATAATGTATATACTGCTTGCAATGCAGCAAAAAGCTATAAATCCTTCAGACACGCGGAGCAGTTTAGCCCAGTTGAATATTTCACCTGCAAAAAAAAGAGGTACAAACAGAAAAAGATTTTTAGCCCAATCTTTAGGTCGTAGTAATTTAAGATATATCACGATCAGTATATGTTATAGTAAAATACAAGTTAATATATAAAAGTAATACTTACAATAACGAATAATAAAATTCGTTATTTTGCTGTTGAAGATATCATTTACTTTTGATGTGTAACCAGAAGATCCTTCCATGTGTTGGTCGTATAGTATATTTTATCAGTTAATCGTTCGGAATGATGAAGAAAAAAACGTTGACTATTTTTGAAATACTGATCATTATTGGTTTTTCCTTTTTTCCTCTTTTTTTAAGTTTCCCTTTCAGAGTAAATATATTTTTATCATGGGAAGGAGCATACCGTTTAAGTGAAGGTCAGTTGCCCTTCCGCGACTTTGGTACCCCGTTAGGAGGAATGTATTGGGCAGTCCCAGCTATTTTTTTTAAGATCTTTGGTCCCCAATTTATTACGCTTGTTAAGGCCCAGGTATTCATCAATATTGTTTCGGGGTTGGTTTTCCGTCACATATTGGTCATGTTGTCTGTTACACCGGTTGTAAGAGTTGCATCCGTATTATTATATACTATTACCTTTTCTTTTTTTAATTTTTGGCCCTGGTATAATCACAGTGCTATCGTATACGGGCTTGTTGCTGTTGCATTTGCATTACAGTTTATTTTTAGTGAAAAAAAGCGGTTGAAATGGGTATGGCTTTTCCTTGCTTCCTCGTTTACTTTTTTTTCTTTTTTTACCAAACAGGATGCAGGAGGTCTTATTTTTTTAATTTGTATTTTTCTGTTGTTATACAATAGCTGGGTTGAAAGGCATTGGCTGGCACCGGCAGTATATATAGGAGGGACGGGTTTAATGCTATTGATCGTCGTATGTTTCTTCTCTCAGTATGATTTTTCTTATTGGTTTAACTATGGACAACCCCCACATAATGCACGGATCTCAGGATCTGATATAATGAATGAATTTTTTAGTGAATCCCAATGGCTTAAATTTTATTTCTTTATTGTTTTATTATTGGCGCTTGCCAGGTTTAGGAGCATAGGGGCATTTACTAAAGAAAAAAAAGAGATCATTTTCTTTCTCCTGACATTGGGTATTTTATGCTTAGCCACAATTTTCCAGATTACCAGCTATACACCGGTTAATAGCAATGTCTTCTTTCACGGTTTTGCCTTTGCTTTTATTTTTCATTACATATTGAAGGTCCTTAATATTAAGATGAATGATATAAAAATGTCCTTATTATTATGTACCGGTGTAATGTTGTGGTGGAGCCAGCTATACTGGGAGTATATGCAAAGAGTTTTAATAAAAGACAATAATAGAACCGGGGAGATCGTATATTCCGGAACCGGAGAGAATGTGGTGGGCTTGCATAACGCCAGGCTTAAATCGGGCGGAGCGAGTCAGATTGCTCCTCAGGGGGGATGGATATATTGCAATTTGCCTACTCTTAAAAAGATAAAATTGCCGGAATCTACCGTTAAAGGAATAGAGCGGTTTATGGAGCTTGACGTTGTGAAAAATAAGAAGGATATTAAAGTGTTAAATATGTCTGAGCTCACTTTCCTTGCTAAAGAAGTGCCTTATGCCCTCGAAAGGGGTCCAAAATTTCCTTTGTGGTATCATTTAGGTGTAGGGATGTTTAACAGGGAGGCAGTAATGCTTGAAAATAGAATCCGGGATAATTATTATGATGCTGTTTTATTTGAATATATGCCCGGATTGAATAATTTTTATCCCTTCCGGGTAAGGGACTCATTGAAATTGCACTATCAGCAAATTGACTCATTTACTGCTCCAAGGAGTTCGGAACCCGGTACTATAGAAGTATATCTGAGAAAATAACAGGAGACAGTTGTGAACATACCTTTGCTTTTTTTCTTTTTCGGCCACAGTTTCATTTAATGGCGGCTTAGGTTCTTCTTCATTCATCTTCTTTAATTACCGTTGCCGCCTGTTTATGACCGCTGCTCATATTATTGTAACAAAAGCCTTTTGTACTTTGTTTAACAGGAGGGGTAAGATAGCCGCAAGGATCAATAATTAAATTAATCTAGTGCACTACGTTTACCATGGCTTTTTCCCGTTGGTGTATTTTGTGTTTTCTCTGTGGTATTTTCTGGTGATTTTTAAATCCGAAGCTATTCGTATTAACTGTTTATTATGGATCTTAAACTGCTTAAAGGAGGGCATCTTTCTGACAGAAAATGCCGGCAAATATTAGAATTGTTCTGTGATGATCTTACGGCTACTCATATTGCTGATATAAGTGGGGTAAGCAGGGTAACTGTGAATAATTATTTAAAGCTTATCCGATCTGCGATCGCTTCTTTCTGTGAGGGTAACTCTCATTTGGGGCAGCAGACCAATATCCCTGAAAATAATGCTGGAGAAGATAAAGCTCAAAGGGATCATGCAGGTTATTATGGGTTTTCACTATACGGGGGAAAAGTTACCGCTTCCTGGCTTAAAGGAGTATGCGGGGTATCTTTGAAGCAGTTGTTTGAAAAAGATAAGGTGGGCGCTGATGGAGGCTACATCCCGGATTTTGACCGGTACGATGCGGTGGCGGATTTTAATGACTGGCGTTTGTACTGGCTTACAGGTAATAAAGAGGATACTGTTGGAGCGGGGATATTACCCGAAATTACAGGTTTCTGGAAACATGCCAAAAGCCGTTTGCAGAAGTTCAGGGGCATGAACAAAAATACCCTCTACCTGCATATTAAGGAATGCGAGTTCAGGTATAATTTCCGGAATGATGATCTGCTTGTTGTGCTTAACGGCATTATCAGCAGCAGGCACTACTTAAAAAACAGTATTAACAAAAACTATATATCTATATAAGAAATAGCACCCGTAACGGTGAAACTAAGGCGTATAAGCGCTTGCTGTTATAGTATTAAAGATCACTCCGGGGATTTCGTTTCTATGGTTTACCCTTCAACTCATTCCCGGATCATTTTAACTCAGTTGAAGGAATAGAAGTTTTCTC
>CAYLVR010000108.1:0-11702 GCA_964387165.1 uncultured Chitinophagaceae bacterium
GTAATATTTATGTGCAGGGGTTTACCGATATTAAAGGGAAGGTATTTGGATCGGTAACAACAGATTATTTTATACATAAATCGGAGGCGATGGTTTACGAAAATCATTTAGTAGATGTTGAGATTAACCGATCGAAATTATTTACCGGCTTTGCGGGTGCCGCTATTATTCCCGGATTTGCTAATTACCAGGTAATTCAATGGTTGTATTAAAGACGATAAAGGTCAAGGCTTCCACGTTGGTGGAAACGATAATTGCCCTAACACTTATCATGTTTGTGTTTGGGCTCGCCACAACTATTTTTGTGCGGCTCATAAACAGTAATTTGAGTACCACTGCTTTGAGGGCAGAAAAGACGCTCGAAAATTTCAGGCTTACTACGCACAACGAACTGGCGTATTTTGATGAGCAGGTGAATGAAGATGGATTCATTATTAAACGATGGGTAGAAGAAGAAAGTGGAGGAGGTAATCTGATCAGGCTCAGGTTCCAGGTATTAGATGATCAGCATAACAAGCTAAGTGAAATAAAGGAACTTGTTATGAAGCGAAACACGATAATAATAAACTGATGATACCAACTGCCAATGAAGAAAATTAACGCATTCACTATTCTTGAACTGGTAATTACCATGCTGATTAGCAGTATAGTGCTGGGTATTGGTTATCAGGCAATGAAGGCGTTTAATAGCAGATTTGGAGATTTTATTAAAAGATCAAACCAATTATCGGAGTACAGGTTATTTGAAAAAGCGATTCAACTTGATACGGACAGATCCTCGGCAATTACATGGGATGATGGTTTGTTACTTTTTAAACTGCAGGAGGGAATAGTGGCCTATGATTTCAGACATCAGCAAATTATGCGCGTTTCTGCAGATGGACGTTCTGTTTTTTCAATAGAAGGCGAGGTGAATAACAGTCATTATCTTGATGAAAACAGTGACCTGATCGATGGCCTGGCGATCAGTATAAAATTATTGAAGGAGGGTATTATATTCCGGTTGAATAAGTATTACACTCCTGTTGAGGTCCTCGTAACTAAAGCTTATAGGAATGAGTAATTCATCGTTTGATATTAATACTATAAGGGCCAAGCCTGCTGTAAAGAAGGTGGACGGCCGGGCAAGTCTGCAAAATCTTTTGCAAAAGGATATCAGATTTGGCAGGCAGGGGTTGCCGGATAAAATAAAGGAGTCATTTTATCATGAGCTTTGTATCTTATTAGAAGCGGGAGTAGATATAAGAACAGCTTTGGAACTGGCAACTGAGCAGAAACTGAAAAAGAAATATGTGCAGGTGTTTAAATTGCTCAGGGAGAAAATTATAGAAGGGGAGACTTTGTCGGCCGCAATGAATAGTAGCGGGCAATTTACACCTTATGAATATTATAGTGTACAGATAGGTGAAGAGACAGGGAAAATGGTGCTGGTATTAAAGGAGCTGGCTGTATATTATCATAAAAAAATCGATCAGAGGCGCCAGATCATTAGCGCTATTACTTACCCTGTTGTTATACTTGGTGTTGCGTTTTGTGCTGTTTCTTTTATGATCGCTTACGTAGTTCCTATGTTTGCAGATGTGCTTAAAAGGACTGGTGGTGAATTGCCATTTATAACCAAGATGGTATTATCAGCCTCACATTTTTTAAAATCTTCAATGGGAATAGCTGGTTTTGGGATACTGGCGGCGACAGTTTTTTTTATTACTCAAAGAGAGAAGAATTGGTTCCGGTCTTTATCTTCAAAACTATTATTGAAGACTCCTGTTGTTGGTCCGATAATAAGTAAGATATACCTTACGAGGTTTTCGAATACATTATGTTTGTTACTGTCCTCCAGTATTCCTCTTATGCAATCAATAGAATTAATAAAAAAAATGATCGGATTTTATCCGATTGAAGAATGCCTGGATAGCATCGTCAGTGATATCATTAAAGGGAAATCCCTTAATGAAAGTATGGGCGTTCACAATATATTTCCTTCTAAAATGGTTCTTTTAATTAAGGTGGGAGAGGAAGTGAACCAGGTCGATATTTTTTTACAAAAGATTGCTGAACAATATAGCAACGATGTGGAGCATCAGGCTAATATGTTGGGTAAACTTTTGGAGCCAATAATTATAATTATGTTAGGAATCGTTATTGGAATAATTTTAATAGCGATGTATCTTCCCTTATTTAAGCTGGGCAACAGTTTTTGATTTTTTTTAAAATATTAAAAATATTTTTTGGCTGAATAAAAACAATCTCATAAGTTAGCATAAGTTTTTATTAACCTTAACTAAAAAACAACCCTTCAAATGAACCCTTATCCAATACCAATCTTATAATATTTATTGTCATACTGCTTAACTGATTATTCGGTGCATTGCCTGTAAGGTGATGTTTACTAGTATTCATTTGTCATTCTTAAACCTACTTCATGTTATTTGTACGTAGACATCTTTTTCGTGTCGTTATCTCAGCAGCCGTTTTGTTTCTCTTTTTATATGAGTTTGTATTTACTGCTCATAAGATTGCTTATGTAGATTCCGGAAAGCTGCTTGATGGTTATAAAGCTATGGTGCAGGCCAGGAGCGAGTTTCAGAAGAAAGAGGCGGTATGGAAAAATAATGTGGATTCGCTTACGATGGATGTACAGAACGCGATTAAAACTTATGAAAAAACCGCTGCGCTTGGAACTGAAAATGAAAAGAAACTTTCGAAAGAGCTGATCAGTACAAAACAAAAGCAATTATATGATTACCAGGCGGCTATACAACAGAATGCGGGCCAGGAGGAACAGAGATTAACACAAGGAGTATTGACCACGGTCAATAATTATTTGTTGAGGTATGGTAAAAAGCATCGTTATAAAATGATCTTAATTGCTGCCAATGGCAATATTGCGTATGCAAATGATGGTATTGATTTAACGGACGAAGTAGTGGAGAATTTAAATAAAGAGTATGCTATGCCACAAGCTACTGAACAATGAGAAGACTGCTATTTATAATTATTGGACTTTCGGCTATTGCTGGTTGTGATGGTTCACGAAAGTTGAGTAAACCGGAATTATTAACCTATATCAACGATAAGGACAATAATTTAAGGAAGGTGCAATTGGTTAATGGTATAAATATTCAACTTATATACCGTCCCTCATCTTTGCTGGTAATGCAGGAGATTGAAGGGGCTGATACAGTGAATGCAGATCGTATTAAAATCCTGGAGGATAAATACAGCGACCATTATTATTTTATTTTGAAACTGTCAAAAGAGAAAAAAGAAGTTATCCGGCAACTGGGCAGCTTCAGTAGTTATAGCAGCATGCTGCAGGTGCTTGCATTTGATATGCAGAACTATATTAATCTTACTGCAGGGAAAGATACTGTGCCCGTTGCGGATTATTATTTTGACCAGACTTATGGCATGAGTGATGGTAATAACGTGTTGTTAAGTTTTAATAAATCAAATCTTAAAGGCAAGAAAACGCTTTTTATACATCTTGGTGAATGTGGGTTCGGAACTGGCAATGTCAAATTCTGTTTTGACAAGAATGATCTGGATGATGTTCCTGTGCTGGATTACAGTTTTGTGAATTAATTGATTTTGATAATATAAACCCTAAATCCTGGAATTATGCTGCATGGCAAACGCACGCGTAAGGCAGTTGCTGCTACACTTTTAGTAGTGATGCTGACGGAAATTTTAACTCCCACGGTAACTTATGCATTAACATCGGGGCCCACTGCTCCTGAGGCAACGAGCTTCGAGCCGATTGATACGACGGATATGGTGAATTTGCAAACAGGGGATTTTACCTATAATATTCCTTTATTGGAAGTGCCGGGCCCGGAAGGCGGTTATCCGTTATCGTTATCATATCATGCCGGCATTCAGCCGAACGAAGATGCCTCGTGGGTGGGACTTGGTTTTACGCTTAATCCGGGGGCTATAAATCGTAGTGTAAATGGATATCCAGATGATTGGTATAATTTATCTACATCAAATCACACCTACTGGTCGGGCGGTACAACCCGAACCTATGGCGTAGGGGTGAATATTGGTATTAGTCATTGTGCCACTGTTGGCGCAGGACTATCTTTTTCTCAGGATACTTACCAGGGTTTTGGAATCGGTGGATATATGAGTCTTTCGGTAGGAGATGAAAAATCAGGTTTCGGTGGTGGATTAAGGCTTGGGGTATCTCCTTATGGAGATGCTTATTTGAGCGGTGGAATTGGACTGAGTTCAGGTGGAATAGGGGGAAGCCAGGTAAAGGGTTCTGTTGGAGTTGGTTTTCAAACAAACTTTAAATCAGTATCTGGTGGATTCAGCGGAGGGTTGACATACTCAAGCGATAAATCGGCTAAAGTTTCACTTGTTGGCGCATCTATAGCTACCGGAGGCGGTAAACCATCTCTTGAGTTGGGGGGCTTGTCTACTTATTCTCGTGGTACAAAAGATCCCGGTATCCAAACGAGGTCTTCTGGTTTTTCTGTAGAGATACCAATTACCGTATTATTAAGTGTTTCTTTAAGCGCCAGTAAAGTCCGGTATTTTACCGATGAAAAGACTGATGTTGCGACTCATGGAGGTTTGTATGCAACAGGCTGGGAGCCTAATAATCAGATTCAGGACGATGTGGCTTACGATACTTATTCTTTACTTGAAGATCCTACCGATGTAAATGTTATTACATATTCGGATCCTAAACAAATGCAGGGAGGAGCTTTTGCAGATTTTGACGTCTATAGCGTTAATGCACAAGGATTAGGTGGTGGTATTAAACCCTATTTATTTCAAAGTGAGATCCTTGGTCAGAATCTTAAAAATTCTGATGGAGATCGAACAATTACTTATTTTTCTCCAGGTAATGTTAGCTCAAGACCCGAATTCAGATTTGTTGGCGACTTCTCCAATTCTTATAGGCAAAATTATTCCACATACACAAATAACAGCGTGGATTATCGCGCCACTCCTCCACCCTTTGATACCCCCGTTTACGGAAACTCAGATGGTACATACGGTTATACTTCAACAGGCACAGGGTATAAACTCGCAGGTTCAAAAAACGTGAATGTTGGAGTAACTATAAAACCCAGCGACGCGACAGGGTATATAAAAAGTGATAGATATAAAACAAATATGATCGAGGGTTTTTCGATCACAAATGAATCTGGTGTAACATATCATTATGCATTACCTGCCTACAGTTATGATGAGGAAAACTATCAGGAAAGAATCAGCAGGGATAAGGGCTTGTCTTTTAATCGTCAAACAAAAGGGAATCCATATGCTTATACCTGGTATTTAACGACTATAACAGGCCCTGATTTTGTTGATAGAGATGGTGATAGTAAAGCGGGTGTTAATGATTGGGGATATTGGATGAATTTCGAATATGGAAAATGGTCGAATAACTATGTGTGGAGAAACCCGTCAGAAGGTTATAATAGAGACGAGGACAACGAATGGCAAAATTGCTCGATGGGTAGAAAAGAAGTGTATTATTTGAATGCAATAAGATCTCGTACGCACGTAGCTTTTTTTGAGAAGGAAATAAGAAAAGACGGTAAAGGATCTGATCCTAGTATTTTTAGTGGCCATATGATCACCAGTAATAAAGGCTTTCCGCCATTTACTCAAGTAACGACAAAGACTGATTATTTAGGTGATGGTGCTTTTGGCAATGGTTCCAATCAAAGCTTACGATTGAGTAAAGTGTACCTATTGAGAGCTCAGGATGCTGGTATAATAAATTTCGGTGTAGCCAATGCGTACTCCAGTTACGAAACACCTTATAATTGTGTCTGGTGTCAGAATACTCATTTTGTATTTGATAAAACAGATGTTGAAGCCATAGGAAGGGCAAATATTGAGAGTAAAGCTATAAGAATAGTAGATTTTATATACGATTATTCATTAAGTGCTGGTACAAACAATAGTTTTGATGTGTTTGACCCAGGCACTAAATATGGAAAACTAACCTTAAAGAAACTTAATTTTCGGGGGAAGGGTGGAGCCAGCCTGTTACCTCCAACTTTATTTGAGTATGAATTATCGGGTTCGGATCTAAAGTCCCAGAATAATGTCACACTTACTTCTTCCAGCTTTTCAACAACGAATGGCTCCTTCAGTGTTGGCGACCTGATTCAAACTACTGATGGATTATACTGCGGCGTAATTACCAAGTCGGTCTTGAGCGGATCTACCTATACTTATACTTTAGCTAATAGTTTATACGTTGGTGGATCAACGACTGCAAATATTCAAACGACTAAAAATCCACCATATAATAAAGATGCGTATGATTCCTGGGGGTTATTTAAGAGTGATATTAAAGTAGCTCTTATTGATACGAATGAAAACCTTGCACGTCAGTGTTCCCAGGTTTCAGCCAAGTCCCTTGATGCCTGGTGCTTAAGGAAAATCACTAGCCCGCTGGGTGGTTCGACCTCTGTGAAATTTGAATCCGACAGTTATTCTAAAAGTTTATTGAACTCTAATAATTCTTTTATTTTAAAATCTTTTATTCTTCAACCTAATAGACAGAACATTCAATTTACAGTTGAAGATTATGGATTCCCATTGTCTGAAATTGATCTTGTTGTCGGGAATTCATATCGGGTACAATTTTTAAGTTCGTATGATGGAGTGTATCCGCTAAAAAATAAATATACTAATGTTAATAGATTTCAAATCACAGCAATTAGTGGGAGTGTTTTAACAGGTGTATTGCAATCACCGATTCCGGCTTCATTTGGCTCATTTAATTTTGCTTCTATTTTAACAGGAAATTTATCTATTCAGATAGATAAGCCGGTGTATGGAGGTGGTATTCGTGTCTCTGATCTCATGGTGTCGGAAGGAACGACATTGGATTATTTGTACACTCATTATAACTATGATGATCCCAATTTACTGCAAACGAGTGGAGTTACTTCTTATAGTCCGTCAACGCTGGACTTCATAGATCATGAAGCGGCGGCGGCGATACCCGCTACATCAAAAGATGCTGAACGCATTATAGAATATAGAGCTAAATTATTTGAGAATACGGAACAAATATACCCTATTGCCAGGGAACTTCCCCCGCCATCTGTTTTATATGAATATGTAACGGTGTCAAATCACATAAAAAATGCTGATGAGCAATCTGTTAGAAATATTGAAGGTAAAACACAATATCAATTTGAAGTTTTTCGACCCAATATGGTTGTAAGGGAATTGATTAATTCTGTATCGAGTACCTATACGGAAACAGTGTTTCCTTTCTCCATAATCCCTCAGGTTGTCAAAAATTATTCACTGAAAAAATTCACTGCGTCAATAGGAAATTTAAAGCGAACAATTCAATTTGATGCCAATAATCGAAAAGTGACAGAAACGACCAATAAATATTTGCATGACGGTTTGGAAAACCTTGATGGAGTTCAGTTTATGGATCAATATAAAAGCAGATTGTCCCAATATTTTCACCAGGGTTATATTCAGGAACGAGGGTCTGAGGTAAAGAGAGTGCAAAGAGCCGATAGTACAGCCCTGAATGGAATCAAATCAACGTACATGACAAGAGAAGAATTTCCTTGTATACAAACTGGGCAAACAGTGATAAATTATATTAGTGGAGTAGAAATTACTACACAAAACCTTGAGTTTGATTTTTATAGCGGTGCGGTTACCAAAACAGTTGAAACAGATTCATATGGTAATAGAATTATGACAGAAACTGTTCCCGCATACCGGAAGTATCCCTCCATGGGCTTGAAGGGTTCTGATGTGAATAATAAAAACATGCTTACCCAGGTGACAGGAACTTATAGCTATAAAGCAAACACATCTAATAATGCGACTGGACTGATCTCTGCGCAGGTAGAAACCTGGAGTAATTTAGTTCCTGCGATAGACAAAGATTATACCTCTTTCACCCAAAATAATGTGTCAACTACTGGAGATGTATGGAGAAAACAAAGCACCTATAATTGGATGGCTGTGAATAAGACCCTGGATGGTATGACTGCAATTGATGGGTTTAATGACTTTCTCTGGTCCAATCCCGGTTCGTCAAATGCTAATTGGAAGAAAACTTCTGAAATTACATTGTATGATGTGTATTCAAAAGGCTTAGAAGAAAAGGGCATAAATAATAACATGTCGGCTTTAAAGATGGATTATAGCAGTAAGCGAATTGCTGTTGTTGGAAGTAATGCTAAGTTTAATGAAATAGCATTCAGCGGGGCTGAAGATGAGGCACTAAACCAAACCTTTAATGTAGCAGTAAAGAAAGGTGATGGAGTTGTTTCTACTGCTGATGCACATACCGGCTCACAGTCGCTCAAACTAGGTGTTGCTGGTAAGAAAGGTCTTTTGTATTCTGCAGTTACCAGCGCTTTGACTTATAACAGAGCCTATGTGGCCAGCGTCTGGGTCAAGCCTGTTACAGGCACAACGAGCGATGTGAAATTGTTTTATGATATTGACGGTGTTGTAAAGGGAACTTCAGGGTCTTCTGCAAGTACAAAGTCTGCAAATGGTTGGACTTTGGTAACATTGCCTATTAGCGGGTCAGATATTATTGCGGGTAAGACATTAACCGTTGGTTGCCGTAATGATCATGCAACCGTTGAGGCTTATGTTGATGATATTCGCTTCCAACCTTTAACTGCATCGACTACAGCCTATGTATATGATCCTTTTAGTGGTGAACTAACTTATGTTCTGGATAATAATAATTTATATACGAAATATGAATATGACGCATCCGGAAAATTAATAAAAATCTTTAAAGAGCAACTTGGTACAGGCGTTTTTAAGACAAATGAATATTTGTATAATTATGGACAATCCTTAATAACATTTACAGCGCCAGTTTATACGCGAATAATGTACACTTATACAAATAACAGTCCTTCTACTTGTAATCAGAATTATAATTATCAGGCATATATTAAATTTTACTCGGATTATGCCTGTACGACTCCTGTTAATGTTACAAATTTCGCTTGCAGATATACTAAAAATACGAGTTCGGGTTCTATAACTTATAATATTGTTACTGGAGGGACGCCAACAAATCAATACTCATTAGGCACTTTTAATTGTTTATCTTATGACTGTAGTGAGTCTGTGAGTTATCCAACAATCTTTGAGATAGTCCCTCAGGATCAATATATAATAAGGCCCACAGTTCAACCCGTTCCTCCTACACCAACCATATGGGCAAAACTTGAAAGAACGTTTACCAATACTTATTATAACGGATGTTATAAAGAAGATTATTATGATGTTGATGTTAAGTTTTATAGTAATGCTGCTATGACTAATAGTACCAGCATTAATAATATCCATATTAAGTATTATTATCTTAACCAGCCTTATACTATAATTATTGGTTCAAGTGCGGTCAGTTCTGTTAGATTGTACACCGGAGCGATGCTTAAAAGAACCGATAATTGTGAAGTGCCCCCGTTTGTAGGATATCCACCCTTTAGTTTAGCGGGGAGTATCAGATATACTTATGTTCATGTACCATTATAACTATTGTATGAATAAAAAACTTTTTATGCCGGGCATTTTTGTTTTACTCTGTCTTTTTGTTTGTTATGGAGCTAAGGCACAGTTGGAAGAAAGAATTAAAGGTGCAAAACAAGGCGTTCAGATTATGGTGAAACAATTTAATCTTTCAGCAGAGCAGGCAGAACTGCTTGACAAACTTAATGTTGGGTTTGAAATGCAAATGGATAGCCTGAATCAATCTAAACTCAAAAATGCTCAGGTAGGTGAATTGAGAAAAAAATTAATGCGGGATAGGGAGGCTGATCTCGAGAAATTATTTACTAAGGAACAATACGAATCATACGTAAAGTTCATAGAACAAAACAAGCCTGTTCTCCCTCCAGCCACACTAGTAAACTGGGAAGATGTTCTTAGGGAAAGTGGGAAAGATCCAATTATTGATCCATAATTCACTAAACCGTTAAAAACTTATCATGAAATATCTGTTCTTCTCAATTCTTCTACTGCTGAATGGAGTATATCAAATATTATCAGCGCAGGTGCCTGCGGCATCTTCTAGTACTGGTGATGCGAACAGTGATATGAACTGGGTGATTTCTAAAACTTTTGATGCGAGTGGTAATGTGATTGGCGAGGGCAAGCAGTTTTTTGACAACGATGGTAAATTGATCCAGTCGCAGAATAAGGTGCAGTATCGTAAGAATGCAAGCACTGTATATACGCATGTATTTGCGAGTCAGCCGATACGGGACGCTTACCACAGAGATGTGTTAAATACACTGGCTGCACCTATTAATAACAGTGCGTTTATTTACAAGAATGATTTTGTAAGATATGGCACAGGTTCAACGGTGTATGATTACCGTCATTTTGATCGGTTCAAGGCAACAACGACGGAAACGGACAAAACAAATAATGCAGATGCCGTTGGGATAACGGCACAGGGAACACTGGGCTGGTATTACAGCGCCAATAATACCTGGGAGCCGTATACACCGACGACGCAATATCCTTATTCAAGACAGACAATTTATAAAGACGGCACGGGCAACGTTAAGAAGAATGCGGGTACCGGTGAGACCTTCAGAATGGGTAGTGGCCATGAAACAGGATCCTTTGTTACTCCTGTCACCAATGAGCTCAATGATTATTTAACGGTCAGGAATAAATACTTTACATCAGCGGGAGCATTGCCATCGTCGTTGAAAGGAAAAGCCATTCAAATCATCAGCCGAGATCCCAATGGCCGGGAAGTGGTTACGATCCAGGACCAGGATGGTAAAACATTAATGGTGGCGCGTCCCGGTAATGAGTTATCTGTAACCAATACGGTAAACCTCCCTGCGAAATACACTTACTTTTTTAACGGTAATGCATTGGGTGTTGCGGGCAAGAATTTAGCTATCACCCGTCCCACCGGGCATGTCAGGGTGTACTATGCCGATTATGTGGATGGATATTATTCTTACCTGTACCAGGGGCCGGCATCGGGATTTACCAGTCCTGTTTCGCTTAACAAATTTTATAAGATAGAGGCGGAAGGATATTTTACGGTAAGCTACCAGGTGTCACTTGGCGGCGTGGATGTTGATGTATGTAAGGACTGCCCTGCCAACATCGATGGTCGTAGCCAGCATTATTTTAAATTGCTTGGTCCCTCTGCGGTAACGTTGAGTATTTCAGCTCCCTTCCAGTTGTATAATATGGATACGGAGCAGACGATTGCCTTCACCAGTGGCAATACCCTTGGGGCCGGATATTATAAAATGGTCAGCACATCGTTAACCAATTTTAATGTTACTTACACGAACGCGTATAGTGATGTGAGTTATAGTTTCTATAACCAGCTGGGACAATTAATAGCGACAATAGCGCCGGAGGGTGTAAAGAAATTATATGGTACCGGAATAAACAGCTACGCAACTAAAGACGATGTTCCTTTTATCACTTTGTATGAATATGATACACAGGGCAGACTGGTAAGTACTAAGAGTAGTGATGCAGGGAAAGGGGAGATCATATACCGGAGGGATGGGAAGGTGAGGTTCTCACAGAATGCCGAACAGCAGGCCGATGGTCGGTTCAGTTATACTAATTATGATGCGCTGGGCCGTCCCACGCAAAGCGGGGAAATATATGCGGATGCGGGGCTGGCACAGCTAAACATAAATGAAGTTATCAATGCTCCGCTTATTGACCAC
>CAYLVR010000109.1:0-11675 GCA_964387165.1 uncultured Chitinophagaceae bacterium
ATATCATTATTTGTCACTCCAGGATGGGCAAGTTGGTTTTTCTCAAAAAAAAATCAAACTATGACACACAAATTTGTTTTTCTTTCAGTTCTGTTCTTCACTTTCATTAACGTACGCGCACAAAACGAGGACTCATTAAAACGCGCAGCGTTATTTCTTGAACCGGTAGAAGTAAAAGCGATCCGCGCAACAGAAAACGCACCTTTCGCTAAATCTACAATTACCAGTAAGGAAATAAAAAAAGCCAACCTCGGCCAGGACCTTCCTTACATTCTTAATTTAACCCCATCCGTAATTATTAATTCTGATGCAGGAAATGGTGTGGGCTACACAGGACTTCGTATCCGCGGCTCCGATGCAACAAGAATTAATATGACCATCAACGGTATTCCTTACAACGATGCAGAATCGCAGGGATTGTTTTTTGTGAACCTCCCCGATCTTGCTTCTTCTGTAAATGATATCCAGATTCAACGCGGGATAGGTGCTTCTTCCAATGGCGCAGGTGCATTTGGTGCATCCATGAATTTCAGTACCAATGAAATAAATACCAGCCCCTATGCTTCAGCAAATAATAGTTTCGGTTCCTATAATACCTGGAAACATACTATTAAAGCAGGCTCCGGGTTGATTAATGATCATTTTACTATTGATGCAAGATTATCTAAGGTCAGTAGCGATGGGTTCATTGATCGTGCCGAAACCAATCTTAAATCATTTTACATATCAGGAGCTTATTTAACAAAAAACAGTTCATTAAGATTAAATGTGATGTCGGGAAAAGAAAAAACCTACCAGGCATGGAACGGTATTCCTGAGTCAGATTTAATTAATAACAGGAGAGCAAATTATTCAGGCACAGAAAAACCGGGAACGCCGTATGATAATGAAACTGACAACTACCAGCAGGACCATTACCAGCTATTTTTTAACCATCGGTTTAATTCGAAGTTAGAATTTAATACGGCATTCTTTTTAACCCGCGGCAAAGGCTATTATGAAAATTACAGGGCAGGAGAATCTATTGGTGATTATGGCTTACCTGATGTAACTATTGGCAACGATATCATTTCTGAAACCGACCTGGTAAGACAACTATGGCTCGACAACCATTACTACGGGCAAATAATTTCTATCCAGTATAAAGGTGATCGCGGGTTATTTACCGCAGGCGGCGGATGGAATATTTACGATGGAGATCACTATGGCGATGTAATATGGGCGAATATCGGTTTTCCTGTAAAACACCGCTGGTACAACCTGAATTCCCGTAAAACTGATTTTAATGCTTACACCAAGTACCAGTATAAAATATTAAACAATCTCGAAGTATTCGGAGATATTCAATACAGAAGAGTAGATTATAATCTGGAGGGATTCAGAAATAACCCTGCTTTATTTATTCATAATATTTACAATTTCGTAAATCCGAAAGCAGGATTAACTTATAATTTAAAGGGAACAAGGCTATACGCATCATATGCTTATTCTTCTAAAGAACCCAATCGTGATGATTTTGAGGCAGGTGCAAACCAACAGCCAGAACCTGAAAGAATGCACGACATAGAACTCGGTGCAGAAAAAAAATACCAGAAATGGGGATGGAATATTAATGCATTTTATATGCTTTATCATAACCAGTTAATTCCAACAGGTAAAATAAATGATGTGGGCGCTTACACAAGAACAAATATTCCTGATAGTTACCGTACAGGCATTGAAATCATGGGTAATGCAGCATTAACATCATGGTTAACGGCTTCAGGAAATATCACGCTGAGCAGGAATAAAATCAATGATTTCACCGAATATTATGATGATTATGATAATGGTGACCAGAAATCGAATTTCTTCTCATCACCGGATATTGCTTTCTCACCCTCAATTGTAAGCGGATTTAATATTGGTATTAAACCGCTCAGGAATATTGAAATTAATTTACCGGGAAAATATGTTGGCCGCCAGTACCTGGATAACACTTCAAATAAACAGCGCAGCTTAAACTCTTATTATATCCAGGATGCACGCGTTGCATACTCAATCCCGAATAAACTATTCCGTGGTTTAAACTTAATATTCCAGGTGAATAATGTATTCAATAAAAAATATGAAGCAAATGGCTATACGTTCAGTTATTTATATGGGGGAAGTGTAACTACAGAAAATTATTATTTCCCGCAGGCTAATACAAATGTGATGTTTGCTGTGAATATTGATCTTTAGCTCAACTTCCATTCATTCATCCCACCAGTAAGGTTCTTTACATTCGTGAAGCCCGACATTTCAAGGAACATACATGCCTGCATGCTCCTGTTGCCGCTACGACAGTAAAGAACCACTTCCTGGTCCTTTAAACTATCAATTTCATCTATCTGCAAACCCTGTATTTTTCCAAGTGGTAATAATATGCCACCAATATTGAATTCTGCATTTTCTTCCGGCTCACGCACATCTACAAGATTAATTTGCTCACCTGCCTGTAAACGCGACTTCACTTCATTTACTGAAATATTCTCCATAAATAATTTAATATTCGTTTTGGTTTGTAGTTGAATCTCTTTGACGAAGGGGTTTTTGTTTGCTTAACCAGATATCGATTGTCTGACCGGGGCGGATCCTGTTAATTCTATTATCATAAGTATAACGTTCCGGGGCCTGGCGGTAAACATAAGCATTTAATGTATCTTTTACATCGGTGTCGGGGATCACTGCGGCAATGGTTAAACCTGTTGTCTCAAGCATTAAACGCGCTTCTGAATAGGTTAACGAAAACAGGTCGGGTACATTAAATTCATCTTCGCCAAGGCCGCTACCCAACACTAATAGTATTCCGCTCCCCATAGCGATACGGGTGCCTGGTTTGATTCTTTCGTCGTTATATTTTTGTTCAAGTACAGAGTTCTTGGCAAAGTCGGGTTTGAAAACAGTGTCCTTTACTTTTAGTCCATATTGTTTTAAAACCAGTTGTGCCGCGCGGAAACTCATACCTTCCAGATTGGGCATTTCTATTGTGGGCGGCACGGCACGGTTAATTGTTAAATACACCGTACGATTTTCTTTAACCACGGCTTCGGCTTCAGGAAATTGCCTTAAAACAGCTAAAGGCGCTGCAGTATCAGAATAAATTGAATCCTGTATTTCTACATCAAAGCCTTTATCCATCAATATTTTTTCTGCTTCTGCGTAGGGCAGGTTGTGTACCACAGGAATGGATATCGTATTACCATGACGTGTGAAATAATTGAGGGATAGAAGAAAGAGGAACAACAAAATGAAGATCAACACTATACCGAACAATACATTTATCCAGAGTGGCTTTCCTGTAATGAATTTGAACAAAGCTTTTGTTTTTAATTTTTTACCCTACCGCTTCAGCAGTGGGGGTGCAAAGCGAGGCGGTTCAAATATAATAAAGATTATTTCAGCTTACGGGAAAGGGCATCTTCAATTAGAGCTGTATAGAATTGTTTAAGGCTCCAGCCCATGGCACGAACCTGCTGGGGAACAATACTGGCTTCGCTCTGGCCCGGTATCGTATTGATTTCCAGAAGATAAGGCTTCCCGGCCTCTTCATTATAAATGAAGTCCATTCGTACCACTCCCCTGCAGTTAAATATCTGGAAAACCTTTTTGGCAGTTGTTCTGATAACATTTGCCAGTGTTTCGGGAATATCTGCCGGGGTGGTTTCTATGTTCTTACCCTTATATTTAGCTTCAAAATCAAAAAACTCATTTAAACTGCGCACTTCTGTAATAGGAAGCACAGTAATGCCGTCTGCGCTTTTAAACACGCCCACGGTAAACTCACGACCGGTAACAAATTCTTCCACCAGCACCTGGGTATCTTCTTTAAAAGCTTTATCCAGCGCCGGCTGGAGGTCTTTCGCTTCGTTCACCTTGCTCATCCCAATGCTCGACCCCCCGCTGTTGGGTTTCACGAATACCGGCATTTTTAACTGTTTTGTAATCTCTTCGGCAGAAAGTTTATTATCATGAAAAAGATGAACAGATTGAGCGGTGGCTATTCCTCCAAAAGCAGCAACGGCAACGGTGTACCGCTTGTTCATCGTAATCGCAGAGGTAGCCGCATCGCATGAGGTATATGGAATTCCATGCAGATCAAGATATCCCTGCAGCTTACCATCTTCGCCGGGGGTGCCATGTATCCCTATCAACACTACATCGAACCATATTTTTTTATCGTGTACGAGTATCGAAAAATCATCTTTATCAACCTGTACTTTTCCATTTTCATATTCATAGGTCCAACCCTCCGGGCGAACGTCTATTTTATAGAAATCAAACTTATCAGTATCAATATTTTTTTCGATAGTAGCTGCACTCTGGTAAGAGATTACCGATTCGGAAGAATATCCTCCTGTTACAAAAGCGATAACTGGTTTCCGGGTCATCCTGTCAGATATGTAATTTATCTTTCTTTAAGAGTAACTCCTCTACGGTTTCACGGTACATTTCATCCGGAACGCAGCAATCTACCGGGCAAACAGCAGCGCACTGTGGTTCTTCATGAAAACCCTGGCACTCTGTGCATTTATTGGGAGTAATATAATAAGTATCTACAGCCACAGGTGAAAAACGCTCGTTGGCTTCCACAACCGTTCCGTCCATCATCACATAAGATCCTTTCACAGTGGTGCCATCGGCAATGGCCCATTCCACTCCTCCTTCGTATATAGCGTTATTCGGGCACTCGGGTTCACAAGCGCCGCAGTTTATACATTCGTCTGTTATTTTTATAGCCATCTCGCTTAAATTTTTAATTAATAATATAATCCCTCATTATAAATCTTATGCCTCTGAATACTCGGGGATTATAAGCCTGATTCCGTTTACATTTGTATCACAAATATACAATTAATGGTTGTAGATCATAGAATAGACTTATTGAAAAAACTGGGTCAATATATGCTTTCCGAGGACGAACAATGGCTCGCAGCTAAAGAAAAAGCCAGTTACGAAAACACCTGGTTTGTTCCTGAATTTGTGAATTACCAGCTTAATCATATTGCGAAGGAATATTTGAATAAAGAGAAATTAATTAAATGGATAAACCAATATAACCGCAAATCCACTCCTTTGGCCGCTGACAACCGCCCGACAAGGCCCATAGCTTCAAGCAAAACTTCAGTGAAGATGGTCGAAGATGTGCAAAAAGGAGCGGTTCCGGGGTCAGGCAATCCAAAAACAGTAGGCATCATCATGGCAGGAAATATCCCCCTCGCCGGCATGCATGATTTTATTTCCGGCTTTATTTCCGGCCATAATTTAATTATCAAACCTTCCTCCAAAGATTCTGTATTAATTAACGCCATTATCGATAAATTAAAAGAATGGGATCCTACTCTTTCAATAACGATAGCCGAGCAATTAAAAAACTGTGATGCCTATATCGCCACTGGTTCAAATAATTCCGCACGATACTTCGATTATTATTTTGCTAAATACCCACATATTATCCGTCGCAACAGAACCTCTGTAGCAATATTAACAGGCAATGAAACCATAAAAGAATTAGAACAATTGGCAGATGATGTTTATTTATACTTTGGATTAGGTTGCAGGAATGTCACTAAAATATATTTCCCGAAAAATTATGATTTTGTACCCCTGCTCGAAGCCTTCAAAAAGTATGACCACGTATTTGCCAACCACAGGTACAAAAACAATTACGACTACCAACTGGCCATCATGATCATCAACAAAGTGTATTATATGACCAATGGTTCCATCCTGTTACAGGAAAATAAAGCCCTTTTTTCGGCCATCAGCCTCTTACATTATGAATTCTATGACAGCATCAGCGAAGTAAACCCCTTATTGGAGAATAACCAGGATATCCAGTGTATTGTCGGGAACGGTTTCCTGCCCTTCGGCACCGCCCAAAGTCCGGCTTTGAACGATTACGCCGACAAAGCGGACACCCTGAAATTCTTGCTGGAATTATGAAAACATGATAAATTTGTCATGAAGTACGAAGGCTTTAGTAAATTAATTGTTAAACTCAATTGCCGGTACTGCCCTTATTGCAGATTGATCGTTTATTTGTTGACAGGCACACAATTTGGACAACCATAAAATATAATAAAAAGAATATGAAGTTATCTAGCACATTAGCCGTGATCGTTCTCAGCGCTGCTACCACGCTGGGAACCATCTGGGGTTATAACAAAATCTCTGGCGCCAATGGAACATACCTGTATCCCGCAACTTCTAATGATTCAGGAAAAGTTCCTGCCAACTATACCGGGTTTAATGGTGTTACAGGCGTAAATGTCCTGGCAGATTTTACACCTGCAGCATCGGCAGCCATTCCGGCTACAGTACATATTAAAACAACATCCAACAGGCAGGCAAGTAACAACCTTCCGCGCCAAAGTCCGTTCGGGCAGTTGTTCCCCGATTTTGACCTGGGCGATTTCTTCGGCGAAAGGCAACAACGCAGCCTCCCGCAAATGGCCTCAGGTTCTGGAGCGATCATCAGCGATGATGGATATATCGTAACCAATAACCATGTGGTAAATGGGGCCGATGAGATTAACGTAACGCTGAGCAACCGCAAATCGTTCAAAGCAAAATTAATAGGTGCCGATCCCAGCAGTGACCTTGCCGTATTAAAAATTGAGGCTAAAGGGCTACCATTCATTGTGTACGGAAATTCTGATGAAGTGAAGATCGGTCAGTGGGTATTGGCAATCGGGTATCCTTTAAATCTTGAAGCCACAGTTACCGCAGGTATTGTGAGCGCTAAAGGAAGAACCCTGGATATTAACAGGAGGCAAAGCCAGACGCCCGTTGAATCTTTCTTACAAACTGATGCAGCCGTTAACCCCGGCAACAGTGGCGGCCCGCTTGTAGATATCAATGGAAAATTAATTGGCATTAACTCGGCCATAGCTTCTCCTACCGGTTCTTATGCAGGATATTCATTTACTATCCCTGTAAATATTGTAAAGAAGATCATTGCTGATATGATGAAATACGGAACGGTGCAGAGAGCATATTTAGGCATTCAGTATCCCAGCCAGGGGTTATCCGAAGAACAGAAAAAAGAATTCGGGGTAACTGAGAATGAAGAAGGTGTTTATGTAATTGATGTTCCGAAAGATGGCGCTGCTGCTGCTGCAGGAATTAAAAAAGGCGACAGAATTATTAAATTAAACGATGTACCTGTAGTAAGCGGACCGGAAATGGTTGGCCAGATCGCCACTTACCGTCCCGGTGACAAAATAAACGTTAGCTATATCCGTGATGGTAAAGAATACAAAACAAATGTCACCCTTCGTAACAGTACAGGCACGTTGGATGTTGTTAAAACGTCGGTGCTTGATAAATTAGGCGCTAAGCTCGAACCGATCAGTAAAGAGACCGCAAAAGAATTAGGTGTGTCAGGTGGTGTTGAAATTAAAGAAATCGGCACATCAGGTTTACTAAGTAAGGTACGTGTACAGGAAGGATTTGTAATATTAAAAGCGAATAACGAAAAGATAAATACTGTTGATGACCTTCGTAAAGCTTTAGATAAAGCGAATGGAAGTGTTAAAGTGGAAGGTGTTTATCCGGATTATGAAGGTGTATATAATTTTATATTGAACCTGGCCTCCGTTAAATAATCAGTGTGCCTGCATTACCCTTTGAAAGGGGTTATGTATGCCACATATAAGCAATAACAGCAGGGGAATTTAAACTTTCTCCAGCACCAAATAACTCCAGGGCTCCATTAGCATATTATCCGCTGATGGAGCCTTTTCTTTTTTAGTAAATACATCCCTGTAATTTCCCGTTGCAATGGGCTCTTCGATACTTATTAACTGTTCGATATTGCTTAAATTAAGCACCACAAGTATTTCCTTAATGGAATTCTTTTTTACGTACACCAGTACACTTCTATCACCCAGTGTGTGCATTAGTTGCAACTCTGTTTGTTCATCGCCGAATGAAGACCTTAATTCGAGTAATGTTTTATAAAAATCATGCAGCTCATATTTACCTGTCCAGTCGATATGATCTTTTTCAAAAAATTTTAGTCGTTTATAATTTGGCATCTCCTGTCCGCTATAAGTAAGTGTTAATCCGCTCCATGTACAGCTAAATACAGCGAATGCCATTGCCGCGTCTCCATATTTTTCATATTCCGTTCCGTTCCAGCTATTTTCATCATGATTAGATGTAAAAAATAAATAGTTCGTATTCGGGCGTTTCTTTTTTAAATAATTATCGAGTAGTAATCGTAGTTCATCGATACCGGCATTTCCTTTCATGAACCGTTCTGTGGCATGCATCCAGTCCCACGCATAGCTGCAATCAAATACATATTGATAATTAATATCTTCTGTTTCGCCGAGCCAGAATAATGGCTTTATTTTATCGAGGTACAGGCGTGCCTGCCGCCAGAAATCGAGGGGTACCAGGTGTGCCATATCGCACCTGAATCCGTCTATATCACAGCCGCGTACCCAGAATTCCATGCAGGCGATCATTGCACGACGCATATTCTGATCATAATAATTCAGGTCGATTACATCATTCCAGCCATTTTGATCGTAAAACTCATTATCGGCATTCTTTTTATAGAAGCCGGGATTGCTGCGTGTCCACACATGGTCATAACCTGTATGGTTGGCCACCCAGTCGAGGATCACTTTCATACCCAGTTCGTGAGCACGTTTTACGAGTTGACGAAAGTCCTGCACTGATCCGAATTCAGGATTGGTGTCAGTATAATTTGAGCAGGCATAATAACTACCAACCGTTCCGAGCCTTTTCTCCACGCTGATAGGAGTAATAGGCATAAACCAGAGCGTTTTTACGCCCATATCTTTTAACCGGGGCAATTCATTTCCGAATGCCCTGAAAGTTCCCTCAGCAGTATATTGACGAATATTTACTTCATAGAGGTTAGTATTTACCGACCAACGCACAGGCTCAAATTGAATATTCATGCGCCAATTTACGAATTAGCGATTTAAATCCCCCTATAGTCGGTTTGTATGCGAAATCCATGCACCCCTTTTTCAAAGAGGGAGTGTGGGTTTCCTGCTTTAAATTAAAGAACCTGCTCTCCTCTTTAAAAAAAGCTACCATGCACCCACATGTATTTTCTCGCTAATACGAGGCATAGAAAATATACTAAAAGGATTTCCACCCACCCCAATAGCAAAATCCGGTTGCTTATCTTTGTATGGTGAAATCATTCAACGTTCCTGTAACATATCGAAGTCCGTTAATCACTGCCATTAAAAACAGGCGTCGCCAGGACGACAAAATGAAAAAGGACCTGGGTCCTACCCTGCTCGATCTCGGCCCCTTGCAGATCTACCTTGCCAGGCATTTCGGTTTCTGTTACGGCGTGGAAAACGCCATTGAGATTTCTTTCAGAACAATTGAAGAAAATACCGACAAAAGAATTTTTCTATTAAGTGAGATGATTCATAATCCACAGGTCAATGCCGATTTAATCAGTAAAGGAGTAAAGTTTTTACAGGACACCCGCGGTAAAGAATTAATTCCTTTTAATGAATTAAATAAAGATGATATTGTTTTAATTCCTGCATTTGGCACCACATTAAAAATAGAAAAAGAATTACGCGATAAAGGAATCCAGATCGAGAAATATAACACCACCTGTCCCTTCGTAGAAAAGGTGTGGAACCGAAGTCAGCAGATCGCTGATAAGGGATATAGTATAGTTATTCATGGGAAACCGAAACACGAGGAAACGCGTGCAACGTTTTCACATGCATCATCCGGTGCACCTTCGGTAGTTGTTAACGATATGACTGAAACTATTTTATTATCAAAATATATTACCGGCGAATTACCTTCTTCACAATTTTATAAAGACTTCGAGGGTAGATATTCTGAGGGATTTGATATAACTAAAGATTTACAGCGAATAGGTGTAGTTAACCAGACGACCCAATTAGCAACCGATACCCAGGCTATTGCCGATTATTTAAAACGGGTAATGAAGGATTATTACAGGTTGGACGATTCAAATATCAGTGAACGGTTTGCAGATACCCGTGATACATTATGTTATGCCACAAACGACAACCAGGGTGCAGTAGTTGCGTTATTAAATACTCCTGCCGATTTAGCTATCGTTGCAGGCGGGTATAATTCATCCAATACTACCCACCTTGTGGAACTGGCAGAAGGAAAACTCCCAACTTATTTCATCAGTTCTCCTGATAAAATAATTTCTGATAAAGAAATATTACATTTTAACTATCACACCAAACAGGAGTCCCTCACAAACAATTACCTCCCCTCCACTTCACCTGTTAAAATATTAATGACCTCGGGGGCCTCCTGCCCCGATGCGGTAGTAGAAAGCATTATCCGTAGAATTGCTTCTTTTTACAAAGTGGAAAGCAAATTAGATGATTTTAATTTTCTCATGGAAAGTACTGGCCCCAGGGGATGAGCAGGATTGTAATCAAGTGTGTTTTTTGAAGGAATAATCACGAGATCCATTAATTCCATTGGCACTGCCCCTAAAAGCATTTCCTCCTCGCCATCAAGCACAAAAGCATCTGTTATACAAAATCTTTCCCTGAATACAACTTTAACTGGTCCGGCATAGTTAAGATCTTTCTTTGAACCATCTGCCAGTGTCACCGTAATTCTGTCCCTTATTTTTAATCCTAACTTTTTTCGGGTATTTTCGTTAATAACCAGCCTGATGGCTCCCGAATCTGCCATAACATCGATTCTTATACTTCTGATATCTTTCTTTTTGAGATACCCATCTTCGCAAAGTGTTTCATCTGCAAAATTAACCAATTGAATATTAGCATAAACCAACCCCATATCTCTTTGTGGTTTTAAAATGTTATTTTTTCATAGATGTCCGCCAGGCTCAAAGACATTCCGATTGATTCAATTACTAAAATATTATTAATATTATCGAGGGCATTATATTTCCAAATACCATTTTCCTGTTTCCTTCTAATATGTACCTCTATTTTGCGGGAGTCTATTGCAATATATTCTTTCAGCGATTCAATTTGCATGTAAAAGAATAACTTCCTGCCCAGATCGTAAGTAGCTGTAGATGGAGAAAGTATTTCAAAAATAACCGAAGGATTTTTATAGGTTTCACCTGCATTTTCTTTTTTATCAGGATCGCCACAAAATATTGAAGCATCCGGATAAAAATAGGAATCCATTGTTTTTTCAGAAATTCTCAGGTTACTGGGTAATATTTCACACTGCTTTCCATCCAAATACAAACCGATCTTAGTAACAATTCTAGAAACTATCCGATTATGACTGAGGCTGCATGCTTCAACCGGTATAATCTCCCCATCTACATATTCATATCTTCGTTCCTGCTGATCTTCCCAATCAACATATTCCATCGGCGTCATTTTCGTCATGTATTTCAACGCGGCCTCTTCGACCTTATTTATGTCTTCATCATTACCTTCAGACATATCATCATATTCCATAAGCATAATTAATTTATGCTGTAAAGTTTGACTATTATTTTAATTAATCCAAAAGTAAAATCACAACAATTCGTCGTTTTTTCACACTACATCAGCCGTTTAATCAACATTAAAATAATTAATGTGTCTTAGATACTCAAACCTAAATGTTTTAATGCGAGAGATGTTTTCTTTTCAATTGTTTTAATGAATATATTTATG
>CAYLVR010000110.1:0-11673 GCA_964387165.1 uncultured Chitinophagaceae bacterium
CTGTTTTCCGGTACTCTTTTTTTATGCTTAAGAATGCTTTTAACGCAATAATTAAGAAATTCAATCACAAATTCTAAATATTCTTTGATCAGCAGCCGGTTGGGCAAATATCTAATGCTCGAAAGGTCTGTTCAATTTGCATTCGGGGTTTAGCTGCACGCCAAAACCAGGTGAATCAAGCGCACTTGCTTTTATTCTACCATTTACAGGCACAGGTTCTCCTAATAGCAAGGGTGTAAACATCGGAACAACTTCATCTGCTTTTGGCGCCATCATTAAAAACTCGGCAAAGGGGCTGTTATGCCGCGTAATCACAAAATGATAACTATACACCGAAGAGCCATGCGGAACTACCATCATATTATGTGAATCAGCAAGCGCTGATATCTTAATTAACTCGGTTATGCCTCCACACCACCCTACATCAGGTTGAATAATATCACAACAACCCATTTCAATCAATAAACGAAAACCCCAACGAGTGGCTTCATGCTCACCAGTGGTAACGAGCATACCCTTCGGAACATTTTTTCTAAGCTCAGCATATCCCCAATAATCGTCGGGTGGTAAACATTCTTCAATCCATTTCAATCCATATTTATGTGCGCCATGCGCAAGTTTCGTGGCATAATTTAGATCCAGGCTCATCCAGCAATCAAGCATCAGCCAAAAATCATCTCCCACTCTATTTCTCATCGACTCAATCTCCGCAAGATTTTTTTTCAAACCCTCCCCGCCCTCCGCAGGGCCGTGATGCAGTGGCATTTTTCCGCCGATAAATCCCATTTCCCTGGCAAGGTCGGGCCTCGCACCTGTAGCATAGAATGACAGCTCATCCCTTACCGGACCGCCCAGCAATTGATGCACAGGTTCTTTTCTGATTTTACCCAGCAAATCCCAAAGGGCCAGGTCAACTCCCGAAATCGTATTTATTACCACTCCTTTGCGGCCATAAAAAAGTGTAGCATTATACATCTGGTCCCAAAACTTTTCAATATCAGTTACACGCTGTCCTTCCAGAAATCTTGATAAATGTTTTTCCACTATGTACGCTCCGATTTCACCGGCAGTTGTTACACCAAGTCCAATATTGCCGTCCGACGCTTCGATTTCAACAACAAGGGTTCCTAATACATTTATTCCAAACGACTGCCTGCTCTGCCTGTATTTTTCGTACTTGCCCATGGGAGTTGAAATATGATCGTCTATCCAATGCCCTCCCTTTTGATCGTGGTAGTCGGCCCCTCCACCTCGTACTGTATACGCTCGAACGTTTTTAATAATAGGTATGCTCATATTTTAGCGTTTTGAGAATTATTTTTAAGTTGAACCTGTCCCGTTATCCCCAGGCGATTAATGCCAATAATTAATATAGCGCCTAATAACGCAAATGCACTGAGCACGTAAAGACCGGCAGCTTCAGAATGAAAATATGTTTCGGCCCAGATCTTCGCATTTGGAGCGACAAATGCGCCCAGCGCGCCAATAGCATTGATCATAGCTATTCCACCGGCGGCAGATGAACCGGCAAGATAGCCGGTAGGGAATGTCCAGAATATCGGCTGTACCGATATTAATCCTGCAGCGGCAAAACACAGCGAAAGCAAGGCTATTAAAGGCAAACCTGAAGCAGCAGAACCGGCAATACCAAAAGCACCCAAAGCAAGAACAATACTCGGAATGATTCTACGCTCACCCATAATATCCGAAAAACGTGGCACCCACCAGGCAGCTATAAATGCGCATATCCATGGAACGGCTGTAACTATTCCAACCTGGAGACCGATTTCCTGACCCATCAAATTGGCAACCTGGGTAGGCACGTAATAAACCACGCCATATACGCTTGCCTGTATCAAAAAATAAATCAGGCACAGATAAAGCACTGCTGGATTTGCCAATGTTTTGATAACGGATTTGGGTCCGTGATGGTGTTTGATCGATTCTTCCGCATCGATGGTATTTTGGATCAGGTTTCTTTCTTCACTGCTGAGCCATTTCGCATCTGCAGGTTTATCATCAAGATACCAGAACGCCCAAACACCAACGATAGTTGCCATAATTCCTTCTATAAGAAACATCCATTGCCATCCTTTTAAGCCTGCCACTCCATCCATATCGAGAAGTAAACCGGAAAGCGGTCCCCCAAAAATAAATGCCAGCGGTGCACCAAAATAAAACAACCCCAGGGCCCGGCCGCGCCTGTTTGCGGGAAACCAGTAGGTGACATATAAAATGACACCCGGAAAAAAACCTGCTTCAGCAACGCCCAGCAAAAAACGAAGAACATAGAATATCGTTTCAGAATGCGCGAACATCATGGCAGAAGAGATGATGCCCCAGGTAACCATAATCCTGCACATCCATATGCGTGCGCCTACACGATGCATGATCAGATTAGAAGGAATTTCAAAAAGAGAATATCCGAGAAAAAATATCCCGGCGCCAAATGCAAACATCGCATCCGAAATACCTGTATCGATCTGAAAGGATGTTTTGGCAAATCCAAGATTGGCTCGATCAAGAAACGACAGGATATACATGAGCAGTAAAAATGGAAGCAGCCGTCTCGTGATTTTCGAAATTGTACTGTCCATCAGGTTCGTATGGGGCATCGTTATAAACTGTTTAGTATCCGTTTGCCAAAATGATTAATATACCGCACGACCTCCGGAAATATCGAATACTGCGCCGGTAGCAAATGAACAATCTTCCGAAGCGAGCCAGGTTACCATAGAGGCTGCTTCTTCTACTTCAAGGAAACGGTTCATGGGTATTTTAGACAGCATATAATCTATATGTTTCTGTTCCATTTGTGCGAAGATCTCTGTTTTTGCTGCCGCAGGAGTGATGCAATTGACAAGAATATTTTTCGTAGCCAGCTCTTTGCCTAAAGATTTTGTAAGCCCAATTAATCCTGCTTTTGAAGCACTGTAATGAGAGGCGGTAGGATTGCCCTCTTTTCCTGCAATAGAGGCAATGTTAATGATACGACCATAACCGTTTTGAAGCATCGCCGGCACTACAGACCGGCAGGTAAGGTACGGCCCAACAAGGTTTACATCTATTACACGCCGCCATACCTCGGGATCGAGCTCCCATGTGAGCCCGTTGCCCCCTGTTATACCGGCGTTATTTACAAGAATATCGATCTTCCCATGTTTTGAAACAACCGTATCGGTTGCCTGTTGTACCGATTGAACATCGGTAAGCTCAACCTGGTTTGTACTAACGGTGCCTTTTGCGGAGAGTGCTTCACCTGCCTGTTGCAGGCGATGAACATCTACATCCCATAGCGATACTATTGCACCCGAGGCGAGCATTCGTTCTGCTATTGCATAACCAATTCCGCGCGCGCCTCCGGTAATCACTGCCACGCGGCCATTCAAATCAATCTGGTTCATTAATTCTTTATTTTCAGGTTAGGAATATTTAAAGGCCTTCCGTCTGTGATCTCAGTAAACGCACGCATCAGCCGGACGCTAAAATTCTAAATCCGTCTGTGCACACAAAGAGAACGAATGTAAACCGATTTTGTACTTTTCAGGAACTTTTTCTTGTAATTTAAACCCCTTATATTATAGCTATCATACATTTAGCTTTTCCACGTACTGAAGCATTAATAATGCTGACTTTCAAGGCAAAACTGTTGAAAAGCCGCGATTGTTACTATCACGTCAACCATCAATTTTTGTTTGGAAAGTGTGCAAATCTGAAACGACTATTAGGTCACAAAGAAAACTATAGTCTCTTATACCAACTATTAATTTATAAACTCCGGAGAGATCGGTTGAATTCGCAGGTTGCCTTGTGCAACAACAAAAGATACTTTTAGCATACACATGAAGACACGCACCCCCAATTGTATTTTTTATACATTATTGGAAATACGATAAATTAATAATCATGCTCGTCGTATAACAACTGAGATCAAAAAAAGGGTGAAACAATATTCTATAATTAGTTAAAATAAATTTATAAATATGCTTCATAGACAAGGATAGTTAAATGAATGGTTTATACTACATTCATCCGGAATTCGTGTCGAATAATCGTCATCCGATGCTCGAAAATTATAATACCATTAAATAGTAACTAATGATTAATAAGATTGCACTGTTCATATTTTTGACTGCAGGTTTTTGCGCAAATGCACAACAAGCCTTATTTACAGAGCTGAATGCCAGAGAGGGACTTTCCAATTTTTTCAACAAAACAAATAAAGGTGATTCAGTTACAATTGCCTATTTAGGAGGTAGTATTACTGCAGCAAACGGATATCGAGTGCAGTCTGCAGCGCTTTTTAGAGATAAATATAAATGGAAAGTTCGTGATATAAACGCCGGACTAGGTGGCACAGGGTCTGACCTTGGCGCATTTCGTTTTGATAATGATGCCTTACAATTTAATCCGGATTTAGTATTTGTTGAATTTGCCGTTAATGATTTCGATAAAGACTCCGTAAATATTGCAAAGGCAATGGAAGGTATAGTTAGGCAAACAAAAAAGAAAAATCCAAAAACGGATATTTGTTTTATTTATACGGTATCGAAAAATATGTTTCCTGAATTAAAAGAAGGCGAGATAGCTATGTCCACTCGAGTGATGGAGCGTATTGCTGACTATTACGGTATTCCATCAATAAATATGGCAGCAACAGTGATCAGTTTATTGCATCAGGATAAGTTGATTTATGAAACGAAGGAAGAAAATGACCCACAGGGAAGAATTATTTTTTCACGAGATGGGGTGCATCCTTCTTTAGCTGGTCATCAATTATATACTGATGCGATTGAGAGAAGTTTTTCGGCCATGTTGAAAATGAAAAGAAACAAAAAAAACACTTTGCCACCTGCGATGAGAAATAATAATTACGAGTTGGCTAAATACTATTCAGTAAAATCATTTCCCAGATCCGAAGGATTTAAATTGATGGATGCAAAACATTCTTTATCCCGTTTCTTAGATGTTTATGGTGATTTAATTTATACTGATAATCCGCAAGATAGTCTGGTTGTTAACTTTAGAGGAACGATGGTTGGTTTTGAAGATATAATGGGACCAAACTCCTGCGCATTCAGCGTGAGTATTGATGGTGGCGCTCCGGCGCGAATCCCTCGTTTTGATTTTTGGAGTGGCGGATATAGAAGAAGTTATTTTTTATTAGGTGAATTGCCCCAAGGAAATCATAGGGCGGTAATTCGACTCGATAATACACCTTTCGATAAATTTAAAGTGGTTGATCCTAATGAGGTGAAAGATCGTTCGGAATACAAGGATAACTATATTTATGTTGGAAAGGTGATGATGCTAGGTGAGGCATTCTGAGAAGTGTACCGGCATCACGTATAGTACCACTTGGCTATTCGTTCTTCTCATATCTGTTTACGGGGTTTCCCGTTGTGTGCAATGGCACATGCGAAACGGGAACCCACGATCAGGATGAATGCTGGTTTTGTCAGTTACGTGGTTTGGTCATTTCAACAGGCCAGTCATCAGTACGGAATGGGTTTACTGGAAGGCCCTGTTTACTGAAAATATTTCCGATAGCAGCATTGCTGAATGCAAAGCGTGCGGCAACTGGTTTCCTGATCTGTTTGTTGGTAAGCACCAGCAGGTTACCTTTGATGCTTACCTCTGCCGGCAAAAACAAGCGGTCTTCACCCGCAATGTAAAATTCAACAGCTTTCCTATCGTTCCCTTTTATTGTAAATCCATCCGTAACGTTGTCAAATTCAAGAATGAGCTTGTTTTTGTCTTTCCGCATGCTTTTGTATTGGGGACTCTTATAAGCAATATCAGCTTTCCCATAGGTTTCAGCCAATGCCCAGTTGGCCAGACGCTCACCAACCACTTTTTTCTGCCTGGGATGAATATCATTGATGTCCTCTACCAGATCGGTAATAACTACCATGCCCGTGCCGGGATGTTTGGAAGCAGCCGTTTGCGCTTCTCTGAGTAAGGCAGCGCAATATGGGGTACCATAATTGAAAGGTGCAATTTGAACGAAGTAGAAGGGGAAGTTTTTATTCCATGCTTCACGCCAACTGTCGATAAGTGAAGAATGAAGATGCGTATAAGCAGAGGGCGAAAATGTGTTGGACTCTCCCTGGTACCAGATAACGCCATTGATAGTATAGTTTGCTAATGGCGCTATCATGCCATTAAATAAACTTCCGGCCTTTGCAGGATAATAGGCATTTGGTGGCATGTTGTTAGCAGCTCTTTGAAGGATACTGTCGGTATTCAGTTTTTTAACGGGGGTCCAATGCTCTGCAAGGGTGCCTCCCCAGGTTGCATCTATAAGGCCTATGGGTACACCCAATGCCTCATGGAGTTTTTTGCCGAAGAAATATCCTATAGCACTAAATTCAAATACTGTGGCAGGGTTACATGCCGACCATTGGGCGGGATGATCCTCCTGGGGGTATTCGGCACTGGCCCTTGAAACAGAAAGCAGTCTTATATTGGAATTAAAACTGTTTGGTAACTCAGTTTCCATTTCCGGCAGACCATATGATGGGCGCCATTCCATATTGGACTGACCTGAGCAAAGCCAAACTTCCCCAATCAAAATATTTTTCAGAACAATTATAGAATCCCGGCCTTTAAAAGTGATGGAGTAAGGGCCGCCAGCAGCAGGCGTGGGTATGACAATTTTCCATTTGCCGTCGCCGTTGGCGATTGCAGAGTCTGTAATATTATTCCATGAAGTGGTAACATAAATCCTGTCTGCCACTCCCGACCATCCCCATAATGTAACATCAGTTTCACGTTGTAATACCATGTTGTCGGATACTGCATGGGGTAAACGAAGAAAAGCAGATGCAGACAAGCAATATCCTGTTGCTATCAGGATACTAAGACAGTATTTAACCATAAAAAGCCGGTAGTGTTTCACTTTGCAGAATTAATTTTTGCTGTAAAAAAATTCAGTTTTAAAAGAAGTCTGAATTACTTCGAATAGGAAAAGGGCACTTAAAGATATAGAATACAAAAAATATAAAACCGGTTTTCTATAAGGGTAGCGCAACTGTAAGCAACACTTTTCAACCCGGCCACCACCGGTTCCTAACAGTAAGACCGATTCCTGAATAATTCTGAACAGTCCGGTTTATTTTCTATCCAACAATTTATCGATGTTTTTCAGGCTGTTTCATGACACATTTTTTTTCTTAATAAGTCTAATCCTGCACAACCATACATTTTTCTTTTAATCGTTTTCAATTTATTAATGTTTCCTTCAACGGCTCCATTACTCCATGGCAAGGCTATGGTGTTTTTTTATAATTTAACGGGAAAACCTTTCTTCTTTCAATATTGTTAAGGTGGTATTAATGAAACAGTACCGGGGGTGGCAGAAAAATGACAGTGGAGATAAAAAATAAACATAAATTGTACAAAATTTATTTTATAATGCGCTTTTCAATTCTTGGATTGTTGTTACTGTTTTCGACAGTAGGTATTGGTCAGTCAGCCAGCAAATGGACAGTATTATTTAACGGCAAGAATTTCGAGGGCTGGGACAGATACCTGGCTCTTCCCTTAGATAGCAATGGACAAAAAACAAGCGATCAGCCATTGGGATTAAACAATGATCCACAAAAGGTTTTTACTATAAATAAAAAAGAAAAAACATTACGGATATCCGGACAATCATGGGGAGCAATATTTACTAAAGCTGAATATGAAAACTATCATTTCCAGTTAAAGTTCAAGTGGGGAACAGCAAAATGGGCAGAAAAAAAAGATATGCCTTACGATAGTGGCCTGTTATATCATTCAGTTGGAGAGCCCGGAAAAGAAAACGGAGGCTCCTGGATGCGTTCACAGGAATTTCAAATTGAAGAGCAAAATTGTGGCGACTACTGGATCATTGGAAAAGTTCGCCAATCAGTTCCTACTATTGAGGTAAGACCTAAATTATTCCGTTATGATCCGAAGGGTGAGCTAAGATCATTTGGAGTAGACGGCAATAATCGATGCGAAAAGAATGGAGGAGTTGAAAATCCTCACGGAGAATGGAATACATTGGAACTTTATTGCTTTGGAGATACCAGTGTTCATGTTGTGAATGGAAAAGTAGTAATGGTTTTATATAACTCACGGCAGGTAGTTGATGGTCAGGAACAACCACTTACGAAAGGAAAAATTCAACTACAATCAGAAGGTGGCGAAATCTTTTATAAAGATATTAAGATCCGCCCTATTCAAAATTTAAACAACATACAATTATAATTAATATTCAATTCATTTGGTCTCTGCCCATCGGCTAATGCACTTAATTATGCACTGCTTTATACAGCAGTTTTTCAAGAGGTTTTAACTATTCTTTCAAGCAGTATACTCGATTAGTCGAGGGTTCGTTGTCTGGGGGTTATTCTTTTTTTCTTCAAAAGGTTGCGGCTATCCACAACCTTTTGAATGAGATACAGGGTTTAAACTTCACCTCGCCGTCGTTCCCACGAAAAGTTGAAAACGTTGGCAAAACTGATGCTTAAAGAATTATACGAAGAAGTGAAAAACATTTCAAAGCCGATACATGGATAAAAATATACCGCAGTCTCCTTTTCAAATAAAATAGATATATTTTCGTAGGGCGCTTATGAAACCTCTCTTAACTGCTCTTTTTATCATCATGTCATACGGCATGGCTTTTAGCCAGAATAACTGGAACAACTGGTATTTTGGTAATTATGCCGGGCTGAATTTTTCACCTGCTCCTACCCCTATTACCGGCGGGCAAACCACTCAACTCGAAGGAAGCGCAAGCATTAGCGATAATAATGGTAACCTCCTGTTTTATACCGATGGAAGATACGTTTGGGACCGTACTCACAACTACATGCCAAACGCTGCCTTTGACCCTTATAACCCTCCCGGTGGTCTATTGGGGGGTGGATGGTCAACTACTCAATCTGCGCTTATTGTTCCTATGCCTGGTCAAGCAGACCGCTACTATCTTTTTACCGTCACCGAATGGGGTGAGTCAGGAGACTTAACGGTTTCGATTATTGACATGAGACTTAATAACGGATTGGGTGATGTTGAGACAGTCGGAAAAAACAGGGTACTTGCCACGAGGCAAACTGAAAAACTTGTTTCCGCTACTGCGACAGGTTGCGGTGTATGGGTTATCACTCATCAACGCGGAACAAATATATTTGAAAGCCGTCTGGTCAGCGCTACGGGTATTTCCGCTCCTGTGTATAGCCCCGTTGGAGCTGTACACACTGATGGGGACCCCGATAAACTCCGTGGTGTGATGAAAGTGTCGCGGGATAATCAACGCATCGCTCTTGCAACCCCTAGAGATATTATTGAATTATTCCGTTTTAATGCAGATAACGGAACCGTCAGTGACGCAATAGCAATTACCACTTCGCGAATAGGATACGGTGTATGTTTTTCTCCCGATAATTCTAAACTTTACACCACTGAAGGAACTGATAATATTGCAGGATATGATGTTTCTCAGTTCGACATTTCTGTCTATGACGCCACTGCGATAAACACTTCAAAAACTTATGTCGGGAGCGCTACTGTGATATCTTCTTATGTCAACGGTGGTGATATGCAGGCTGCACCCGATGGCAGGATCTATTGTGCGAAAAGCGAGACCTATTACCTCGGTGTTATCCCCTTTCCAAATCTTCCTGCACCCTTATGCGGATTTAATGATAACGGACTATACCTCGGTGGTCAAAGAGGATTATTTGGCCTGCCTAATGAGATCCGTTATACTGACACGGTAAAAGATCTGGATATGGGTGCTGATCAAATACTTTGTTCAGGCAAACCATTTACTTTGCAAGCCCCTGCTTCTCCGTTTTATACATGGTCGACCGGCGAAACCGCAGATGAAATTACCATTACTCAAGCCGGCACTTATTGGGTGAGAATCAGTGATGGGGTTTGTTTTGCATCAGATACTGTCGAGGTTTCAGTCGTTACCTCTCCTGTTTTTATTGGGAATGATACGACGCTTTGCCCTTATAATAAATTAGTGCTTAACGCAGGATCCGCAGATGAATATCTATGGTCGAATGGTGAAACTGATCCGGAAATCGAAGTGTCTGCAGCAGGCAAATATTTTGTTGAAATTACCAGCAATGGTTGCAAAGGTTTCGACACAATTGTAGTCGATTTTTATTCATTGCCCGCTCTTGAACTCGGGAATGATACTGCTGTGTGTTCAAATGCGGGATATTCAATATCACCAGCATCAAATAATAATATTGATTACCTGTGGCAGGATGGTTCAACTAATAATAATTATCTGGCAGATAATTCTGGCAAATACTGGTTGCAGGTTACAGACCGATCTACCGGCTGCATTTCGAGCGATACAATTGAAGTGACTTTTAATAATCCAACAATAAATATTGGTCCCGATACAACTGTTTGTGAGGCAGAATTTGTGCTGAATGCAGGAAATCAGCCACTCGATTATACCTGGCAGGATGGATCGAAGGGAACTAGTTTACATGTAAAAACTTCGGGACTTTATATTGTTACCGCGAGCGATGGAGTTTGCACCATTAAAGATTCTGTGCAGGTTAATTTTAATAACAAACCAGCGTTTAATCTGGGTGAAGACAAAGAATTCTGCACTGGTGATGTTGTTGATCTTGGCAGTAATCTTTCGAACATTTATTCATATGTGTGGGAGGATGGATCTACTTCTCCAACAAGAACCGTGAATAGAACCGGTACGTTTAAATTAACTGCGTTCAACGAATGTGGCTCATTTACTGACGAGATTATTATAATCCAGGGAGAATGCGTGCTTGCGGTACCGAATGCATTTACACCGAATGGCGACGGAAAGAATGACGTATTCCGCGTGAGCAAAACAACGCCGCTCACATCATTTAATATGCAGGTATTTAACCGCTGGGGACAAAAAATATTCGAGAGCCGCGACCAGTCGCAAGGATGGAATGGCACAATGGGCAACAGAAACTGTGATTCCGGTAATTATCCTTATGTAATTCAATATCGTAAAATTGATGGGACGATGGCTGTGCTGAAAGGAGTGTTGTTGTTGATCAGGTAAAAATTGATTCACTCAAATTAAAGGCTCCCCCTTTTAATATAATCCGAATATCTGCTTGACGCACCGGGTATTTGAGGGCCGAAATATATACAACTGCAATCATTAAACGCGGACCGTCTGGCTATACAAAATAATTCGTCTTTTTCAGTAGAACAATTACCTTTCGTATCTTTCACGCTTTAATACAAAGCATGAACAAATTATCAGACATAGGTGTCATCGGCCTTGCCGTAATGGGGGAAAATCTCATATTAAACATGGCAAGTAAAGGGTTTCGCGTTACTGCTTTCAACCGCACCGTTGATAAAGTAGAACATTTCATAAACACAAGGGCAAAAGATAAAAACATTGCGGGCGCTCACTCTATTGAGGAACTTGTTGCTTCTTTAAAATCGCCACGCAAGATCATGCTGATGGTGAAGGCAGGCAAACCTGTTGATGATTTTATTGAATTGTTGCTCCCTCATCTGAGCGCGGGAGACATCATCATCGATGGAGGCAACTCACATTTTCCGGATACGGAGCGTCGTGTAAAATACGTCGAAAGTAAGGGGCTGAGATATATCGGTACTGGCGTTTCAGGCGGTGAAGAGGGAGCGCTGCTCGGTCCTTCA
>CAYLVR010000111.1:0-6388 GCA_964387165.1 uncultured Chitinophagaceae bacterium
CTTCCGTCAATCCGATGCGCGATATCCTGGAATCGGTTGCCAGCAATGGGGGGCTTCCCTCTGCAGGCACCAAAAAGAATGTGGTGTTCACCTATTACGATTTAGTGGAAAACACCCATGGCCAGTCGGGCTACGCCCAGGACGCCCACGCGCTCCGGGGGGCGGTGAGCAAGACCACCAAATATGCGCAGATTGTGGATGGTGTGCATTCGGGGGTTAACCTGATCGGCCTGACCTGGTATAATTATGATGAGGAGGGCAGGGTAATATGGACGATAGAATATATCAATGGGCTGGGCTATAAAACGACAGATTACACCTATAATGCTATGGGGCAGTTAACGAAGAAGGTGTACCAGAAGAACACCTCTGCAGAAACGTTTGTTCATTATTATGAATATGATCCTGCTAACCTGCAGTTATGGAAAGTGTACACCAATACAACGGATAATCCGGGCACCAAAATGTTGCAGGCCACATATATTTATTATTTGCATGGTCCTTTAAAAAGAGTAGAGCTGGCCACAGACTTACAGGGTATAGATTATACTTATACGTTGCAGGGCGCCTTAAAAGCGATTAACAATAACGATAAAACGAAGGACCCCGGCGGAGACGGTGTGTCGTTTAAAACCGATGCATTCGGAATGGTGCTGGATTATTATCCCAATGATTATGTGAACAGCCGATCAAGCGGCATCCAAACTATAAAAGGAGTGAACACCAGTTCCATAGTGACGACAGAAAGTTATGCGGGTAATATCAAGGCGATGAGCTGGTTCAGTAAAAAGCCTGCGGTGGTCACTGATCCCACCGACGCTCCCACAGCGTATATATTTAATTATGATGACAAGTACCAGTTTACGGAAAGCACCTGGGGCACAACATTAAACTTTGCCAATACCCCAGCGAGTTTTACCACCACCACTTTTAATAAGGAAAAGATAAAGGATCCCTCCACCGGCGTTCCCGGTTATGATGCTAATGGGAATATTAAATATTTGCAGCGGTATGGCACTACGGGGAGCATCATGGATAAGTTCACCTATAATTATGTGAGCAATACCAATAAGCTGAGCAGTGTTATCCATGATAATGCGGGTACCAATCAGACGTATGCGAGCTACACCTATGATGCTATCGGACAATTAACGTACGAGAACACATTAAATACCGCCAACAAAAAATATATTAAATATGATGTAACGGGCAAAGTGATCCTTGTGGCCAGGGATGCAGCGTTCACGCAAAAGGTGGTGGAGTATGTGTATAACGACCTCGGTCAGCGGGTGATCAGGAGAAGCTACAACCCGAGCACCTATGCACTGTCGCAGACCACGTTTTATGTGGCGGGATCCGTATATACGCAGACCGGCGGTGGGGGAGCGATCACCCTGCAGGAGCAGGACATTGACGGGGGTATGGGCCGGATCGGCACCTTCTATCGTCCGACATCTGTGTATGCCTATGAGATGACCGATCACCTGGGTAATGTTAGGGCAGTAGTAGCGAAAAATGCAGGTAACCTCGAAGTGAGAATGTACAGTGATTATTATCCTTATGGGATGGTGATCCAGAGTGGCGGAACTAATTACCGTTACCAGTACCAGGGACAATACAGCGAAAAAGATGCAGAAACGGACTGGAACGCATTTGAGTTAAGGATGTATGACAGTAGGATTGCGAGGTGGCTGAGTGTTGATCCGGCGAATGAATTTTGGAGTCCTTATTTAGCAATGGGAAATAATCCAACAGATAAAGTGGATCCAGATGGAGGTAGTACTGATGACTGGTACGCTTATAAAAATGCAAATGGCAGTATCAGTATGTTTCAGGATGTAGGAAATCATGCCAGCAGTCTGAATTATCATGGACAAGAATTTGTAAACGTTGGAGGTGATGGACTATCAGTAGATCAAGCCTTCTCAAATGCCAATGGTTATTTTGCCGATAATTGGCCCGGAAGAACGTATGGAGGAAACTTCACTCAATCTTGGGATTTTCTAAAATCTTATAAAGAGGCAGCGATTTATGCTAGCCGGGGTAATTTCATGGCTTCAGGTGTTAATGTAAATAGCTGGCTTAATGTTGCTTCCGCTGAGCTTGGGGTTAGTGAGACAAGTAATCCCGGAAGAGTGAGTCAATATCATGGGTTCACAAGTTTACCAGTAAGTATTCGCGTTCCTTCAACTCCTTGGTGCTCATCATTTGCAAATTATGTAATGAAAACTGCAGGGTATGGAGGTACTAATAGTGCACGGGCTTTGTCATGGAAAGATTATGGGACAAAACTTGATGCACCTGCGTATGGCTCTATTGGAGTTATAAGACATCCTAACGGCACGGGGCATGTTGGATTTGTTGTGGGAAAAAATAGCAATGGAAACATTATTTTACTTGGCGGAAATCAGGGAGATCAAGTTAAATACTCACCATTCAAACTCAATGCGTTTGTTCAATTCGTGGTTCCTAATTCAGTGAATGTTAATAATTTAAATTATAATTTGCAGACTATGAGTGTTCATGGAAAAGCATTGACAAGTGCTACAACAAGATAAATTAATTCGTTCATGAAAAACATTATATTTTTTTGGGCTATATTATTGGCTTTTGCGGGGTGCGAACTTTCTGATAAGAAAACCCACCCCAAAAAGGCAACAGTGGAAGTAGATAATACTTCGACTATCGAGCAAAAACATCCAATAGCTCAAACACATAAGCGAAAAATAACCAGCGATGATGATTTTTTGAATAATGTAACAAAAGACAAATTTATAGACGGTATACAATATAAGGATTTGCTAGGTGATAACTTCTTAGTAATTTATAAAGCCGGTCGACTAGATGCCAAAGATACCTTAGATTATGGTAATCTTTTGGTAGCGGAAAAATATGTTAAGATGAATAATGAATTAAAGCTTGTATGGTCGATTAAGGATTTTAATTCAATATATGGCTGCAATATTGAGTATCTTCCGAACAGCTTAGATATTAATGACGCAGATGCTGACGGAATTTTTGAATCATCTTTTTTGTATTACTTTCCATGTGATGGCGCTGACCCCGTCTTAGCAAAGTTTATGCTTCACATTAACAACAAAAAGCATGTTTTAAAGCTAAAAATTCCTGTTATATTAAATGAGTTTAAAACAAGGGAGGTTTTTATGCCAGAAAGCCTTAACGGATATAATCAGCAATTTCTATCTTTCTATAAGACAAAATCTGATTCTTTGGCGTTGATACTTTATCAAATGTATCAAAATGAATAGTAGATACTTTTTAATTTCTATTTGGACCCCTTAAAATAATATTCATGAAATTAGTTTTTTTCACCGTTCTGTTTTTTGTATGTTACTGTTCAAGGGCTCAGCAAATATCTGATACGAATACTCCCCGATTTGAACCTGTGTTTACTAAAGTTGAAGTGGAGCCTTCTTATCCAGGAGGACAGAAGACTTGGATGAGATACCTTGTAAAGCGACTTAGATATCCTGAAAAAGCAGTTGAAAAATTAATTCAAGGGACTGTAAATATTCAATTTATTGTAGACACTACCGGTGCAATAAGTGAAGTAGAGGTTATAGATGGACCTCAGGAGTTAAGGGAGGAATCGATTCGTCTTATAAAAGAGAGTGCCCCATGGTTGCCAGCTATACAAAACAGCCGAAAAGTTAAGGCATATAAAAAACAGTCTATTAAATATAGGTTGGGTTGAACAGATCATTCTCAGAAACTCAACAAATGATGCAATGATCAGAAACAGTGCAATGGTAAAATCAATAGTAAATACTTTAACGTTTTTATTTTTAATATTTGGCATATCGTCATGCAATAGTTTTGTGCCCACAGGCTTTTGGAACACGTACCAAAACAATTTTCTAGTAACGAACATGAGTGATCAGGGTACTAATGGAGGGCATAAAGCCATGTATTGGAAAAAGGAATTGCCAGATATCTTTAATGCCCGAGATGTTATTTCGTTTGCTAAAAAGAATGGCTGGGAACTTTCGGACAGTTTAGAAATCCCGACTGATCAATTAAAGACATGGCATTATAACAATAAGCCTATTTTCCCTCTATCGTATTCAGGCTTTGCTAAAACTCCAACAGTCAATAAGTCCGAGTATAGTAATTTTCCCAGATGGATAAATAAGGGGTTAAAGGTGTATTTGTTCAAGACGGGCTGGTTAACTTATGAACCCGGGACTGATAATTCAATCGAGGTGAATGGTTTTGTGCTTATTAGTAATGAGGGCAATGAACTGTCTGTCTATCACCTTTGGGGAGAATAGGAATATTTATCAAATAAAGCTTTTGGAAAAAGTGTAACGTTATCTTGTTATTGAATCAGATGAAAATGATACTAAAGGATTTTTCCTGTTTATGCACCAATCATTAGAAGAGCCATGCGAGGCTGATTTATGGTTTGCAGACCTAGAAGGAGCAAAACGACAAGCTAAATTTAACTATGGTGTGGAGTTTGACGAATGGCAAACAATAGAATTTTAATAATTCTATTATGATTTTTATAGAAATTTTGTTCCTTTTAAATAATACAATGGAGCTAAAAGATAAAGGAGGACAGGTAAGAATTAAGTTCAGTTGTAGGCTTCCCCGAAGTTCGGCCGCGGTTATTAGAGTTATCAATTACTTGAATTGTTAACTTTAATCTTGAAATATTATGAAACGGGTAAAATTTTCGGAGACGCAGATCGTCTCAGCACTTAAGAAACAGGAAAATGGAATGTCAGTGAAAGACATTGCCAGGGAATTAGGAATTAGCGATGCGACATTTTACAATTGGAAGGCAAAATACGGTGGTATGGAGGCCAGCGATGTATCGAAGATGAAAGAATTAGAACGTGAAAATGCCGAACTCAAAAAGATGTTTGCAGAAATGAGCATGGAGAACCGGGCGATGAAAAACCTGATTGAAAAAAAGTTGTAACGCCTCAGAATAAAAGGGAAGCGGTTAGTTACCTGGTCAACCAGGAGCAACTGAGTATTCGAAAGGCGTGTGCTATCGTAGCCATCCCTCGCAGCAGCTACGACTATCAATCAAAAGAAAAGGATGATCAACCGGTTCAGTCAGCTCTGTCAGCCTTAACTGAAAAGCATGTAGATATCGGGTTCTGGCAGTGCTATTACCGGTTAAGAAATAAAGGACATAACTGGAATCATAAAAAAGTGTATCGCGTGTATACTGATATGAAATTAAATATCCGCAGGAGATCCAAACGCAGATTACCTGCAAGAATTAAGGAGGCTTTATGTATCCCCCAGGCGCCTAATGAAGTATGGAGCATTGACTTTATGAGCGATGCGTTAATGGATGGCAGAAAGTTCCGTTTATTAAATATACTGGATGATTTTAACCGCGAATCGCTGGCCATGGAAATAGATACTTCATTGCCTTCGCTACGTGTAATCAGGGTACTGGAAAGTATTATTACCAGACGCGGCAAGCCACTATGTATACGAAGTGACAATGGTCCTGAATTTATCAGTCATAAATTGCAGCAATGGAGTGAGAGCAACAACATCCGATTGCAATATATCCAACCCGGTAAACCCACACAGAACGCCTTTATTGAGAGACAGAACGGAAGTCTGCGCAGAGGATTATTAGATGCGTATTTATTTTACAGCCTGGCAGAGGTAAGAATAATGGCAACAGAATGGCAAATAGATTATAATACTGAACGGCCACATCAATCACTGGGTTATTTATCCCCAGTTAATTATGCCGAGCAGTATTACAAAAGTCGAAATGCGGAACCGAAGCTTTATCCACAAACGGCGAACGAAAATCATTTAAAAATTGAAGAGAGCCGGTTAGTGGATAAAGTATTTGAAAAACCTGAAAACTCTAATTGATCGTGGCCCAGTTTTAAGGGGAGCTTACACAGTAACTTCAAAAAGCAATATGGAGATGATGAGCCTGTTTTTATTGATTTGTTTGTTGAAATAACAATGGACAATGCAATAGCAAAAGAGGGAATAACTATTGAGCTTTCCGATTTTGAAGAATTTGTAAAAAACTTAAAACGACTTGATGAAACGTTGAAACAAACATTCTATTTTCAACACATAGACGAACAATTGCAAATTAAATTTGAGCCTCAAATTACAGGAAATATAAGTGTGACAGGGTTTTTAAAGGATAAGCAGTATATGAACGTATTAAATTTTTCTTTTGAAATGCCACCTACAGAATTATCTCATTTAATTAGGCAAAGTGAAAATATAATTGATGTTTTAGTATAACAAACAAAAGCCCCGAAAATCGGGGCTTTTACTTTATCAAACGCCAGGCTTAGCAGCTTGGCGTTTTTATTTTAGAGTGCAGCGATATTATTATTAAAAAAATCTTTGAACTTCTTTTTGG
>CAYLVR010000111.1:6398-11639 GCA_964387165.1 uncultured Chitinophagaceae bacterium
TCTAATAAAGTGAATATGAATAAGTCAGAGTACTTATTTCCTAATTGCCTCATCTGGCGCAGGCCTCCTGTTAACGATAAGGCCAAATTTATTTTAGTAGAAAAAGTCGTTCATCAATATGATGAAACTAAGAAATTCAGCATAAAAATTATTAAACGGCTAATTAAGGAATATAATGCAGATTATTAACCATTATCGAGAATATGCTTACCCTCTAACCAAAACTTCAGCCGGTATACCAAGTTCTTGGTGAAAAATTTTAGCCAGGTGTAAGGTCAATGGTTTGCGCCCGCTTAAAATTGCCGATATATAACCTTTGCTGCCAATCTTGCCTACAAGATCTTTATTTCTAATTCCTTTTTCTTCCATTTTTATCTTTATAACTTCTATTGGATCAGGAGAAGGAATGGTATAGCTCCTGTCTTCATAGTCCTTAATTAATATAAGTGCTACTTTTAACTTTTCGCCTTCTGGTGAATTGGGTTTAACTTTTTTATCGAACTTATCATCAACCCATTCAAGATATGCTTCATATTCTCTTTTATTTGTAATCACTTTGAGTTTCATTTTAATGTTTTTTAAATTGAACAAGTGTAACATCCACCTGGTCATATTCACTATAAGTTCCAAACCATTTTATCTGAATCGCCATAAATTCAAATACAATCCTTACAACCAATCGATATTTATTTCCAATAATATTGAAAACCACCCTGTCATCGCCAATTAAGCTCGCGCTTCCATATACCTGCTTCAGCTCATTAAAATTTTTAAAATTACATTTAACAAGCTCATAATACCATTCACTTAATGCATTGGATGCCGCAGGGTATTTTTTACGGTATTCAAGCAGCGTTTTTCTTGTAATGATATTAAACATCAACAAAAGTAAAAGTTTTCTATTAGAAAACAAAATACTTTTCGTTAGCTGGACCGTTATTTGGTTACGGAATAGGGTATAAATTAGAAAATCTTGTTTATCTCGATTTACGAAGAGCGGGATACGAAGTGTATGTCGGCACAATGCGAAATAAAGAAGTTGATTTTGTTGCTAGAAAAGCAGAAAGATTAATTTATTTGCAAACTACTTATGCTTTAGCAGATGAACAAACTGCCAGCCGGGAGTATAGTTCTTTAGAATCAATACAGGATAACTATGAAAAGATTATTGTTTCTTTGGATGATATAGCGCTGCCCTCCAATCAGGGGATTTTACATGTCCAGGCATGGAAATTAGAAGATTATCTTTCATAACCTGAATTGGCTAAATACTTAATTTGAGATCCACGATCCACGAGATTTAATTTTCAATCCATACCTGGTTTCTTCCATACCATAATTTTAACGAATCCCTGATACGTGCAGTATCGGAAGGAGTGGCGGGAAGAATAAAATATAAAGAGAATAAAGTGGAGTCTGTTGAAACCTCCATTTTTATATCTGTACGATTGTCCTTTATCTGCGCAAATCTTTTTTGTGCACGGATCTTATTAGCGGTTTTCTCAATAATGAATTTGTATTGATTGGAGCTGATCCTGGCTGCGGCTGCTGTTCTTGCCGAGTCGATTATTCTTTGCACCGAGTCGAGAATAATATTTGCTTTTCCTGTATCGTCGGGTGAGATATTAATTAAATCGGTAGACACTGGTTTATTTGTGTTGCGATTGTATAAACTGTAGCCCAGCCAGATTACTAAAACGATTCCTGCAATAACAGCCATGGCTATTAATAATTTTCTTAAACCGTTTGGCTGAGTGCTGTCGTCAGTGAATATATTTTTTCTCCTGGTATCTTCCCGGGTTTCTGAATTGGAAGACTCAAACCGTCCAGGTATTGATTCACCGGGAGTAAATTCAAGTTGCCCGATCTTGTTTTTTATAATCGAGCCTATTCCTTCAATATGAAATGGCTTACCTATGTTCAACAGAATTTTGCCATCCGATAAAAAAGAATCGAGATCAGATTCGGCAAGCGGTTTGATCTTTCCGGTTTCTGTGCGTATAAAATTGATGAATTCATCATCTGCCGTGGTAATATTTTTAGGTTGGTACTGTATCTGTTGCAGGAAGTCGGGAAACAATTTGTCATTGATATCGGGCATTAATACTTTAGGGTCTATGGTAAAGGTCCCAATGCCCGGAAGGTTCAACTGCCTGTGCTGGTATAGATATTTGGCAAATAATGCGGATAGTTTCAATATATATTGGTTTGTGCGGCCTAAGTTAAAGATTAATTCGGGAGTTACCTCTCCCCTGGTTGAAAATCCCACCTGTGTACCCTCTTATTGAAAGGGATAGAAAAGGGGTTACGTGGTTGCGCCGGGGATTTATATCTTTGCAGTATGCTGGACGAGAAAGAGCGATCATTTGTGGATTACTGGGAGACTCACAGGGTCAGGGAAAAGAGTTTTGTATTTCAATTGCTTACGGGCCTGCCGGTAGGTTTGTTGTTCGCGTTGCCCATTATGTTTATCCTGTTTACCAGTAAATACTGGTTTAAAAGGGCCGATATGGTGGCTAATTCCCAGATGAACATCAGTGCAGTGCTGGGTGCCGTATTTTTTATAGCCATCTTCGTGGCCATTTTGTATAAAAGGCACCGGTGGGAGATGAAAGAACAACAGTATAATGAACTTAAAAGAAAGGAATCACGTCAATCATAGATCCTGTTTTGTTTTCGGCAAACACCCTTTTTCAAGGGGGAATGATGCAACGATTTCAACCTGTTATGTGTCAATACTGTGAAAAATTAAGTTTATTAAAAAAAATAATAATGTTAAGGAATCTGTTTATAGTATTGATTATCACTATTTTTTTCATTGCATGCATTAAAAAAAGTAGCCAGCCGGTGTGCCCTTATCAACCGTTGTCGAGTGTAGTTCCTTCAGATCAACTGGATGCCCTTGAAACCTTCCTGGATACAAATGGTATTACGGCCACAAAGCATCCGGCGGGGTTCTATTACAATGTAACTACTGCCGGAACCGGCACAGATTCGATGGGATTATGTTCTGAAGTGCTCATTAATTACCGGGGAAAGCTGGCGAATGATTCAATATTTGATGAACAAACTACCACTCCCGTGAGGTTTATTCTTGGTGGTCTGATTGAAGGATTTCAAAAAGGGCTGCCACTGATTAAAAAAGGCGGAGATGTGAAATTGTTTATACCACCAGCGCTCGGTTATGGAGAATACCCGAAGAAAAAACCAAATTCTCAAATCGGCGGAGATAGTATAGTGGTAGTGCCGGCTAATTCCATTCTTGTGTACGAGGTGAGGCTGGTTGATTATACACAAACATATTAACCGTAATTTTGGCAAAAATTACCTTTGCCACACGAGTCAATATCCGTATTTGATATTTTTAAAATAGGGGTGGGCCCCTCAAGTTCACACACATTAGGTCCCTGGCGTGCTGCTCAGCAATTTCTTTCTTTAATAGAAGAAAAAGGACTGTTGCATCAGGTTTCCGCAGTACGGGTGTTATTATATGGCTCGCTTGCCAAAACAGGAGTGGGTCATGGTACCGATATAGCTGTACAAATGGGACTTAGTGGTAATGATCCTGTAACCTGCGATGTGAATTTAATTCATTCCCGGATCGATGATATTAAACGTATGAAAAAAATTCTGCTTCATGGGAAACATGAAGTGCAATTTGATCCGCAGGAGGATATTGAATTTTTTATTTCTGAATCACTTCCATTTCATCCCAATGCTTTAACCTTCCTGGTCAACCTGCAAAATGGCAATAATATATCCGAAACTTATTATTCAGTAGGTGGTGGTTTTGTGGTGCAGGAGAAACATGAAAAAGATACAGGGGGCAGTATTGATCAGTTACCATTTCCTATTAATACAGCAGAGGATATTTTGCACTGGTGCCGAAAAACCGGGTTAAATATATGTGATGTAGTACTGGAAAATGAAAATACATGGCGGAGCGAAGCAGAAACTAAAAAAGGGCTGTTGAATATATGGTGCGTGATGAAAGAGTGTATTTACAGGGGATGCCATTCGGAAGGAATATTACCTGGCGGATTAAATGTAACGCGACGGGCAGCGGCGCTGAATAAAAAATTATTAAAGGGCGCTGAATATAATAATTATGAAGAATGGATTTCTGCTATTAAGAAAGGCGGGAATGATTTTAGATATATTTTAGATTGGGTGAGTTGTTTTGCGTTGGCAGTTAATGAAGAAAATGCATCTTTCGGAAGAGTTGTTACGGCTCCTACAAATGGCGCTGCCGGGGTTATTCCTGCAGTATTGCATTATTATACAGTTTTTAATGATGGGAGTGGTGATGAGAAAGTAATTCAGTTTATGCTTACTGCCGCAGAGATAGGGAGCATATTTAAAAAAGGCGCCACCATATCTGCTGCAATGGGTGGGTGCCAGGCCGAAATAGGCGTTTCTTCTGCGATGGCCGCAGCAGGATTAACAGAGATGTCTGGTGGTTCGCAGCGACAGGCATTGATGGCAGCAGAGATTGCGATGGAACATCATCTGGGAATGACCTGCGACCCTATCGGTGGATTAGTACAAATTCCCTGTATTGAAAGAAATACAATGGGTGCGATCAAAGCAATTACGGCATCTCAATTGGCATTACAAAGTACTCCTGATTTTGCAAAGGTTTCTCTTGATGGGGTAATTAATACCATGTGGGATACGGCAAAGGATATGAACTTTAAATACAAAGAAACCGCTGAGGGAGGGCTAGCTGTTAATGTGCCGTTGGGGTTGAAAGAGTGTTAAAACACGCTAAGAATCCGGGAAAACACCTTCCTGAGAATTGTAATACTAAATAACTTGCAGTTAATTATATTTGATTGTGAAAAAAACAGGATTCATAGAAATACGAATTAGTGGTTCTAAGGGTAATCTGAATCTTACTCCGGATAGCTTCGATATTAGGGAAACCATAGATATGCTTGAAAATGCAGAAAAGCTTTTAATTCCAGGAGATAAAAAGGAACGTCCCCTGATTAGCTATGCTATTGAAGAAGGATCTGTGCGGCATATTTTCAAGACCTCAATTCAATATATTATTGGATTCAATGCTATCATTGGGCAGGTTGGTAAAGAAAACAGTATTGATTTTCTTGACATCGGAACTGCTAAGGCTATCGAAAGTATCCAGGAAATTGCATGGAAAAAAGATTATTCATTTACAATTAGAACCTCTATTGAAAGTTCTAATCAAATTGAGATAAATAAGGCAACTAACTATAGCAG
>CAYLVR010000112.1:0-6567 GCA_964387165.1 uncultured Chitinophagaceae bacterium
GAGGCGATCTGATCTGGCAAATAGGAACCGGTTATTTTGGTTGTCGCGACAATAATGGAAGATTTCATTCGCTTGCTTTTAGAAAAAATGCATTGCGGCCACAGGTAAAAATGATCGAATTAAAATTATCGCAGGGCGCCAAACCCGGTCATGGGGGAATTTTACCCGCAGCAAAAAATACAGAAGAAATCGCTGCAATAAGGCAGGTAAAAGCGGGAACAACCGTTCATTCTCCTTCGGCCCATGCAGAATTTGATAGTCCCAAAGGAATGATTGAGTTTCTCCAGCTTTTGCGCGAATTATCAGATGGAAAACCTGTGGGTTTTAAACTCTGTATAGGCGAAAAGCAGGAGTTCATTGACATCTGTAAGGCTATTAAATCAAGTGGCTGTATTCCCGACTTTATATCAGTTGATGGCGGCGAGGGCGGCACCGGAGCTGCGCCTTTGGAATTCACCGACCACCTCGGCATGCCCTTATATGAAGCATTAACTTTTGTAAAACAAACATTGGATGAATTTGATCTGGCAAAACATATTAAAATAATTGCATCAGGCAAAATCATTACCGGGTTCGATATACTTAAGGCACTCTCTTTAGGCGCATCTGCCTGCTATAGCGCACGGGGTATGATGTTCGCACTCGGGTGCATACAGGCCTTGATATGCGACAGCGGAAAATGCCCGGTTGGAGTAACCACTCAAAACCCGGCCTTGTATAAAGGTTTGGATCCTACAGAAAAAGGGGTGAGAGTGTTCAATTTTCATTCGAATACAATAAATGCGACCAGGGAAATAATGGAAGCATGCGGGTTTTCTGATATACAAAGTATAAAGGCCTCAAAATTTTTCCGAAAAATAGATGAACAAACAATCATGAGCTTCGAGGAAATATATTTTCGAAGGAAAAATGATAAAAAAAATCAACAAAAAATTCATTCACTATTAAACTAAAATATCATGCAAAAATTAAATAATCAATTGGTTCTTAGAAAAGACGATTACAGCTTATTGCTCTCTTATCTTAATGGAGGATTAACAAGGTCGGCATTTGATCGAAGGAACGCAGAAAGTTTACAATCTGAATTAAAGAACGCAAAACTTGTAGATAAAGACGAATTTCCTATTGACGTGATCAGACTTAATTCTATGGTAAAAATTAAACCGGATGACAGAGACGAAATAATGGAACTAATGCTTGTAACTCCAGACAAAGCAAATATTAAAGAAAACAGAATTTCTGTTATGGCTCCGATTGGAACAGCTTTAATAGGATTTAGAAAAGGTCAAAAAGTTAAATGGCAGGCACCTGCCGGTAAAAAAACTTTTACAATCCTGGAGGTTATCAATGAACAATAAATAAATTTTAATGAAAAAATACTTTATATGTATGTGGTTATCGTGTTATTGTTGCTTTCAATGTCTATCCTGCTTTACTTAGGTATCAGATCATTCTTTAAAGAAAAAAATCACCAGAAACCTTTTCCGGCAATTAAAGAAGTTTTCAAAGGAGTAACAAAGCGCCATTCGCTTTCAATTTCCGAAGTAGATGTATTTCGAAACAGGCTTATTGCAATAGACAGGAAGAGGGGCAAACTCGTATTAATAATTTATAAGAATGGTATTACCTGGGAAAAATGTTTCAACCTGAATGAATTAATATTTTGTCAGCTCGTCAACATAAGAGATAAGGCTAATAATTGTATTAAGAGCGTCGAAATAGAGCTGGAATTTTTAAATGATCCCCGGATAGTGAGTTTCGTATTTTTCGATGAAGAACTCGATGAATTAAGTGAACTTCCTTCCAGGATAAAAAAGTCTAAATACTGGGAAAAGAAAATCCAATATCAAATGAGTACGCTTCAGGTAACAAACACTTTTGGCAGTGCTACATAATTAAAGCTGTTTGATATTGCATCTTTTCGTATAATTCTTTCAAATTACAACCAATATCTCCAGGTCCAGGATGCATTACCTGGATCTGGATGCATTGGCCTAACTACCACAACACCACTTAAACGAGTTTTCACGCCGAATCACCCCCCCACCAGGTTTACAATAAAGGAACACGTCGGAAACAGCGACTTTCCTGCAATTAATGCAACTACTGCTTTCCCCTTCTTCAATTGTTTCTGGAAAACTAAAATACCGATCCTACATATTCAACATATTTCCGCTTGAATCAAGGTGTTTAATAATTGATAATAATCAATTAATTGTTCCGGTTGTTAAAAAGTATAACATGAAATTTCGGATCAAATGCAGGCCGGTAAAGGGTTTCAAGAGATAATATATATTTCTACCTAAAAATCCTAAACCAATTTTTATTAACATTTACTGTTAATGAAAAGAAAATCCAGGGAATTGAGAATAGTATCATTCTTAATTCTCATATCCAAAAATTAACCCCTACATGTTACGAAAAACCTTTCGCTACTTACTGGTTTGTAGTATTCTTTTGATTTTAGCCAGTATTTCACATGCACAAAAACAGGCGTTAATCGTGTTGCATTTGAAATAGGATTAAGGCAGATATTTTAGTAGATTTAAAATCTTTGTATAAGAGCCCTGGAAATAATTCCGGGGTTTTTTATTTGTGGATATTAATAAACGTCCTGGTAATTGAAAAATAAGCGCAATACTAATTAAATATTACCAGAGAACTCTAATAGCAGAATAAATGAGATATTCCTATTAATAACACACGCATAGCCAGCGCAGGAATGAATGCTTCTAATATGTTATTACATACTGGCTGAAAAATCAGAATAAGCCATTGACAGGTCGTGCCGGGTGGTTGTTAGTTCTGAAAGGTGGGTAAATAAGGTAATTGCCCCTGTCTACAAACATGCTCCCGGAAACAGAAAATGTTTTTTGGTCGTTAATATAAAAAAATCCCGCTTCTGCTCTTGGGTAGATATCAAAATTATTGGAATTAAAGAACCCATTGCCAGGATATGTTTTATTGAAACCCGGATTACTGAATGCGCTGTTGAAATTTAAAAAAGCAGGCACAGCAGAGAGTCGCCCGAATGCATACCAGTTTTTATTTAATTGATGTGTCAACTGCATACCAACAGGCATAGCCAATGTAGCAAAACTCCCCCTGTTGAACCAGCTATTATTGAGTGACAGGCTGCCAAATGTGCTGATTTGCCATCGTTTGTTCCACTGACCGCTCAGCACATGCATTTGTTCTGCTTCCAAAGACACCACTCCACCAGTATTTACCTGGGCCTGTGCATGTACCGACGCAAACAACAGGGAAGCCAGCAGCACTATAGTTAAATGTCTTTTCATTTTAAGCTTATAAGATAAAAATACAGTTTATTTTACAATTTCTTTCAAAGGGGGAGCGCCATATCTCTGTTCTCAATTCAAAATGAGCCTCTACTAGTTATTTGATGGATAAATCACTGTACATTAGCATACTATATGCATTAGTTTATCAAACCGGGCATTCGCCACTCTTAAAATGAAGATAAGATTCCGCAGGATAACGAGGCGGTTGCTATTGTCGCTACTGGCACTAATTGTTATTCTAATTTTAACCACAATTATTTATATGAGGCACGCTAAATTCGGAAAAGCGCCATCCGGAAACAGGCTTTCTGAATTACAGAAATCATCCAATTACAAGAACGGAAAATTTCAAAACCTAAGTATCACTCCCGAACTTGCCGAAGGATATAATATGGCGGGGGTAACTTATAATGTGTTATTTAATAAAAAACCGCGACGCAGACCGGTGGATATCATTCTATCAGTAAAAACCGACTTAATAAATTTACCCATTGATAAAGATATTCTTGTGTGGTTTGGACACTCTTCTTATTTCATACAACTTGATGGAAAACGTTTCCTGGTAGACCCGGTATTTAGTGGCAATGCTTCGCCGATACCCCGCACTGTTAAGTCTTTTAATGGTACAGATATCTATACAGTCAATGATATTCCAGATATCGATTATCTTTTTATTTCGCATGACCATTATGATCATGTAGATTATCAGACCTTAATCGGTTTAAAAAATAAGATCAAAAAAGTAATATGCGGACTTGGGGTAGGTGCACACTTTGAATATTGGGGATATTCTCCTGATAATATTATTGAAAAAGACTGGTACAGTGAGGTGCCGCTTGACAGCGGATTCACTGCGTATGTGCAACCTGCAAGACATTTCTCAGGCAGGGGTTTTAGCAGGAACAATACACTTTGGACCTCTTATGTTTTGCAATCACCCACTATAAAAATATATATTGGTGGAGACAGCGGCTACGATACTCATTTTGCAGAGATCGGAAATAAATACGGCCCTATCGACCTTGCTATTCTTGATAACGGTCAATACAATGTAGCCTGGCGTTACATTCATGCATTACCTCATGAAGTATTACAAGCCGCCAGGGATCTAAAAGCAAAAAGACTGTTTCCTGTCCACTCTTCCAAGTTTGTACTGGCAAACCATCCCTGGGACGAACCTCTTTCAAAAATTACTGAATTAAATAAAACAATCGGCATTCCACTGGTAACACCTATTATCGGGGAACCTGTAAATCTTAAAGATAGCAGCCAGCAATTTACTCAATGGTGGGTTGGGTTTAAATAAAAATATCATGAACTGCTGGTGAAATATTTGAGAATAGAAAAGGGTATCCATTATCTATTAATCTTTTGGGGTTCACCCACCTGCTTTTCAATATAAGTTCAGTTTCAGTTCCAATTAGTTTAGCTCCTATCTCAAGTAGCCATTGCGGCGTGGGTAATCCAAAAGGAATTCCGTACGCTTTGCGAACAGTTTTCATTAACTCATTATTACTTATCGCTTCGGGAGCCGCACAATTAATGACCCCCTCAAGCGGATGTTGAATAAGCCATTCAATTACTCCTGCTGCATCACGTTCATGTATCCAGGAAACCATCTGGCTCCCATCTCCCTGCCTCCCTCCCATTCCTGTTTTAACAAGGTTTAAAATCCTCGGAAATGCACCATCATGTCTTCCTAAAACAATGGCCATGCGTAATGCAACACGACGGGTTTTAGCGGTTTGATATTTCCAGAAACTTGTTTCCCACTGACGACAAACATCAATAGAAAAACCATAGCCCTCCTGACCCTCCACTTCATCCTGCGAATGATCAACCGCATGGCGATAAATAGTTGCAGAAGTAATATTGATCCATAAAGCGGGGGGATTAGTCATCTCATTAATTACTTTTCCTAATAATTCAGTTGGAACAACACGTGATGCTATAATTTGTTTCCTGTTTTCGCGGGTGTACCGGCAATTAACATTTTTACCACAGAGATTTACCAGCAAGTCGGCATTCTCAAGATGTCTTATCCAATCTCCTTCAGTTTTACCATCCCAATAAATAGTACGGATGTTATCGCTATCAGGTTTTGGTTTCCGGCTTAATATGATTACCTCATCAGTAATACGGCTAAAATGAGAAGCCAGCACTGTCCCTAAATAACCATTCCCGCCAGCCAGAACTATCTTAGTGTAACGCATAACCACTTATTTTAAAAATAATAAACAATACAATTATCCTGTATAATACCCAGGTAATTGTCATCATCCAACCTATGTTTAATAAGTTACAGCGACGGATATGATCCAATAACATAAGGAAGACAATTACTCCAAAATAAACAAGATAGAACACAGGATGAGAAGGATACCATATTGAAATAAATAAAGCCGGTAATAAAACAAGGGCGCCAGAAAAAGAAACGGTCATCATATTGCCGAGATAAGCCCAAACCTTATCCTTAAAAAATATTGCTGCAATAATTCCCTGGAAAAACATTTGCCCAAAACATATAATATATTCCCTGTAAGCAGGTCCCGGAGGTAATAAAGGAATGAGCAAAGCAGCATATCCGGATAATATAAACGCTGTTACAAAACCTGTAAATAATAGATACAATAGCCGGTAATGCAATTTAAATGTTGGCTGAATATTAAAATTAACAGAAGGATCTGTTGGGGGAACAATAACTCTTCGGTTATAAGAAATAAATGAATATAATTTAGACATCAACCAAACAAAAGGCCCAAAAGAAAACAATGGTTTAAAAAATGGAAATGAATTACCAAGAACATAAAAGATGCTTTTGATCCCGTACTGCACCTCGCCGGTAATATTATTTACCAGCGCTATTTCATTCACTGCACGCTGCATATCCACTGTGGGACAGGCCTTCTGTTCCTGGTAAGAAATTCTGCCATTATCATCCAGCATCCCGGTATTAACAAAAGCCTTTGTATACACTTTACACATCGGGCATTGCCCGTCATATAGAATTGTATGATCTTTTAAAGTTTTCATCAGTATATTTTAATCTTTTATTGTCTGCCATGCATTGCCAGAGGCACGATAGAACTTACCATGTAAAACCTACTTAAGTAATTTTATAATGGCACCGAAGAACCAGTTCTCATCAGCTTTCAGCATATTTTCGATACTCTTATCCATTTTATCGGCAAATGCATGAATATTTTTGACCGTTCCAATAAACCCTTTTGTTTCTTTACTGTTTCCTTCTATGTCCTGCAATTGT